>CAZPLV010000010.1:3873-25430 GCA_964587295.1 uncultured bacterium | reverse complement strand
CAGGAGACCACCCCGCAGCAGGCACTCGATGAGGCACAGGCCGCGCTCGAAGCCCTGCTTGCCGGCGAAGCCCGCTGAGCCTCAGGCACAGGAACGAGTCAGATTAAAGTCCGGGCCGGAACGCATGTTCCGGCCCGGACTTATTGTCTGGTTGAGTGCTGGTTCACTCAGTTGCTGCCGAGAGCGAGCCTGGCCAGGCGCGCGAGCCTGCCGACAGGCGTACGCGGCAGCATGCGCCAGCTGCCCCGGTTCTTGCGGGCAGTGACTTCGATGCGGTCGAACATTTCCTCGAACAGGTGATCGGGCATGTTCAGGGCAGGAGTCAGCCGCACAATCTGTGACTGATTGAGCGTGAAGCAGACGTGCACGCCGTTCATGTGCATCTCCCGCAGCGCCAGTGTGCTGCCGAGCAGGTGGATGAGCTCCTCCTGGCCGCGCAGGAGGCGGGGGTTGATGACGTTCTTGAGTTTCAGTGCAAACAGCATGCCGGCCCCGCGCACCTCACTGATGTAGCCGGGGTAGGCGGCCTGGATGTCCTGCAGCCGCTTCAGGCCACGCTTCCCGTTCATGCGGGACTTCTCGATGAGGTTCTCTTCGATGATCAGTTCGAGCGAGCGCATGGCCACTGCTGCAGCCAGGCTGCCCCCGCCGAATGTCGTGGAGTGACGCTTGCTCTCCAGGCCACCCAGCAGCTTGCTCACCAGGCCCTTGCGGGCAATGGTGGCGCCGATTGGCACCAGGCCACCGGAAAGTGGCTTGGCGAGGGTGATGATGTCCGGTTCGAGCCCGCCGGCGAGCGAGGCAAACCAGTTGCCGGTGCGGCCGAGACCCGACTGGATTTCATCAGCAACAACCGGTATTCCGTAGCGTTCGCATGTTTCGCCGAGGCTGCTCAGGAAACCATCCGGTGGCGTGACGACACCGGCCTCACCCTGGACGGGTTCGACGAACACCGCAATGATGTTCTGCGGGCCAAAGGTTTTGACCGCGTCGCTGAACGCCTGGGCGTCCCCGAACGGCAGAGTGCGCACATCACCGTAAAGGGGACGGAATGGCCCCTGGTACTCCTCATTCGGAGTCAGGCTGAGCGCACCGAATGTTTTGCCGTGATACGCACGCGTGAAGTTGATGATGATGCCTGCGTCCGGTCTGGCAGCCTTCACGAACTTCAGTGCCGCCTCGATTGCCTCGGCACCGCTGTTTGAAAAAAAGACTCGCGAATCATGATGGCTGGGAGCGAAACTCGTAAGCAGCGCAACCAGGTTGGCCGCAAGTGCCGCGCGCCAGTCTGATGCTGACTGCTGCGCGAACCCCATGACCTTGCTTTGCTCAAGGTACTCCTGCATGAATTCGACCAGAGGGGGGTAGCTTTCGCCGAAGGGCAGCGCCGCGTAGCCACCGGCATGCAACAGGTGCCGGCCGCGTTCGTCCTCGATTTCCCAGGGGCTGACGGTCCTGAACGGTCCGCCGATTCCCAGAATGTCCAGCACGCGGATGAGGTCGCTGTTGCCGTGGCTCGTTTCCAGCTCCACCGTCTTGCCCGGGCTCATGCCCTGCATGACGCTGCTGCTGTGAACCGGCAGTTCGCGGATGCGTACGGGCAGTTGCGCGTCGGAACCGGTAAGGACCAGTCCGGCTTCCCGGCCTGGATTTGCTGTTTCAGGTACTGCTGGTTCGCTCATTCAGAATTCCCTCGTAAGTGTGTTGCCTGCTGAGTCGGTCACTTCGATGACCCGGGTTTCAGGTGTTACGTTCGGCAGGTCGAAGCTGACTTCGGGAGCCGGCACGAACGTATAGGGCACACCACCGATGCGGATCGAACTGACGGAGATGTTGTCACGCGCGGTACCGCTGATGTTGAAGCCGCCACCGGATACTGCGGTGGTTTCCAGTTCCAGCGTCGGATCGGTAACGTCAACAGTCAGTGAATAGTTCAGGGAGGTGACGTTGCCGTCGACATCCTCGACCTCAATCAGGTAGGTCAGCTGACCCTCACCGCGTGCCTGGCCACGGAAACCGAAGTGCACCAGCTTCTGGCCGCGCTCCCCGGCAAACTGCGGGTAGTTGAACAGGTTATCGCCGTCAACCCGGATGGCGGCAATGCCACGGTCATCGAGCGCATAGCCGAACACGTCAACCTGCTCAGCTGAGCGGGCGGTGCCGGCCTTTGGTTCGGTGATGGTGATGACTGCCTCGAAGGAATCGGCATCGCGCGAAAGGCAGCCCGACAGAATCAGCAGCCCGCCGGTCAGCAGCAGGAGCAGGCGGGCAGTCTGGTACGTGTATCTGCGAATCACTGAGCATGATGGTAGCACAGGACCGGCTGATTTCCGGTGCCGGCATGGACCCGTTGCTGGCCCGGAACCGGGTCCCGCCACCTGCCTGTCAAGGCCATCTGTACAGCTCCCCCGGCCCGGTGCTTTGCTAAGATGCATTTCAAGACAACTTACTTAGGTGTGCCGGCAGGTCCGGTGCACCGCAGGAACGGAGGACTACTGGACAGGCCAGGCTAACGAATACACTGACGATTACGCGGTCCACCTCTCCCGTGCCCCTGAAGGGCCTGATTGCGGTGGGTCATCCATGAGAACAGAACTGTTTCAAACGGAGGAAGTCTTGAAGAAAATCATTGCACTGGCACTCGCCGGCGGCCTCGTTTTCAGCGCCGCCAGCGCCCAGACGATTACCATTGCCATGGGTGCCGATCCGGTCACCTTTGACCTTCACAACACGAACGACCAGCCCACCTCACAGGTGTCCAGGCAAATCTACGACACCCTGGTCATCCAGAACGAGGAACTCGAGCTTGACCCGGGTCTGGCCGAAAGCTGGGATTACGTGGATGACACCACGATCCTGTTCCACCTGCGCAGGGGCGTAACCTGGCACAACGGTGATGCGTTCACCGCAGACGACGTCGTCTGGACCATCGAACGCTTCCTCTCCCTGCCGGCTCACTCTGCCTTCCTGCTCGACGGCATCCTCAGCTCGGTTGAGGCACTGGATGACCACACCGTCCAGCTGGAACTCCAGTTCCCGTTCGCTCCGATCCTGAACCACCTGGCACACTCCAGCCTGGCAATCATGAACCAGAACGCTGTTGAAGCTGCCGGTGATGATTACGGCACGAGCGTCGTTGTTGGTACCGGTCCGTTCACCTTTGACAGCTGGCAGACGGGTGACCGTGTCGTGTTGCAGCGCAACGATGACTGGTGGGGCGGCGACGTCCTGCCGGAGACCCTGGTCTTCCGTCCGATTGCTGAAGGCTCCGTCCGCGGCATCGAACTCGAGACCGGCGGTGTTGACATTGCCTACACCCTGCCGCCGTCAGACGCGCGCGCAACTGAGAACAGCGACCGGCCGACCCACCTCGTACCGGTCCGCACCCTGTCGACCGCCTACATCGGCTTCAACGTGCAGGCCGAGCCGTTCGACAACCCGCTCGTGCGTCAGGCCATCAACCACGCTGTTGATGTCGACCTGATCGTCGAAACCATTTACACCGGCCAGGCCGAGCGTGCCGTCAGCCCGATCAGCTCCGACGTGTTCGGTGCCAACCCCGACCTGGAACCCTACACCTACGATCCGGAACTCGCCCGTGAACTG
The DNA here is from genome assembly GCA_964587295.1 of uncultured bacterium. Classification (GTDB taxonomy): domain Bacteria; phylum Deinococcota; class Deinococci; order Deinococcales; family Trueperaceae; genus CALDPK01. The sequence goes on along the minus strand of CAZPLV010000010.1, from coordinate 21,824 downwards.
CTGGCCGAAGCCGGCTACGCCGACGGCTTCAGCACCTCGATCTGGACCAACGACAACCCGCAGCGTATGGAAATCGCCCAGATTGTCCAGGCAGAACTCGGCAACATCGGCATCCAGGTTGACGTCCAGGTTGTCGAATGGGGTACCTACCTCGCCGACACCGCCGCCGGTCTGCATGACATGTTCATCCTCGGTTGGGTGACCGTGACCGGTGATGCCGACTACGGCCTGTACTCACTGTTCCACTCCAGCCAGTTCGGTGACCCCGGCAACCGCACCTTCTACGCCAATGACCGCGTTGACGAGCTGCTGGAAGCCGCCCGTGTCGAAACCGATCCGGACACCCGCGTTTCCCTCTACGCCGAAGCGCAGGAAATCCTCCAGGAAGACGCACCGTGGATCTTCCTGATTGTCACCACCGAAGAGCATGGCGTGAGTGACGCAATCGAAGGCTTCGTGCCGCACCCGGCGGGCCACCACCGCCTCTACAGCGTCTCCAAGAACTGACCGGGTAAAGCCCGACAGTCCAAGCTGATTCCCAGTGGAGGCCGGTACTTCTGTCCGGCCTCCACTGATGATTAACCGAAAGCCATTTAATGCTCCAGTTCATAATCAAACGAATTCTCATGATCGTCCCGGTGCTGCTCGGAGTGAGCATCATCGTATTCAGCATCATCGAGCTGACCCCGGGTGACCCCGTCTCCCTGATGCTCGGTGAACGCGCACCGATTGAGCAGCGTGAGGCCCTCCGGGAGCGACTTGGCCTGAATGACCCGGCACCGGTCAGGTTTGTCAACTGGCTTGGTGGCGTCGTGACCCTGGACCTGGGACGCTCAATCCGCTCCAACCGCATGGTCACACAGGAAATCACTGCCCGGATGGGTCCGACCTTCGAGCTGGCCGTCCTGGCTACGGCAATTGCCGTGATTGTCGGCATTCCGATCGGGGTCATATCGGCTACCCGGCCGAACTCGATCGCGGATCATCTGTTCACGTTCGGGTCATTCCTGGGCCTGGCGATGCCCGTGTTCTGGCAGGCACTGGTGATGATTCTGTTATTTGCCTACGTTCTTGGCTGGTTGCCCGCCTCGGGAAGGGGCGGCAGCTGGGAGTACTATGTCCTGCCGGCGGTGACGCTCGGAACGAGCGCCATTGCCTCAATCACCCGAATGACCCGCTCCACACTGATAGAAGCCCTGGGCCAGGACTATGTCCGTACCGCACGAGCCAAGGGCGTGGCCAGCAGACGGGTTGTCTACCTGCATGCACTTCGCAACGCCATGATTCCGATTCTGACTGTCATCGGCCTCCAGTTCGGCGGCCTGCTGGCAGGGGCGGTCATCACGGAAACGGTCTTCTCGTGGCCGGGCCTCGGCAGCCTGGCGGTGGACGCCATCCGTTCGAAGGACTTCCCGGTAGTGCAGGGAGTCATCCTGGTGTTCGCGCTTGCCTACGCCGTGGTGAACCTGATTGTGGATGTCCTTTACGCTTACCTCGACCCCAGACTGCGGGTGCGCTATGGCTGAGGCCACCACCACCCAACTGCCGGTACGCCGTACCTCCAAGACGATGCGCCGCTTCTGGCGCAGTCCGCGCACGCTGTTTGGCGTGATTTCGATGGCACTCATCGTGCTGGCGGCAGTGTTTGCCCCGCTGGTCGCCACCCATGATCCCAACGCCCAGAACCTTCGCAACCGCCTGGCAGCGCCCAGTTCCGAGCACTGGCTCGGCACCGATCAGTTCGGACGCGACACATACAGCCGCATAATTTACGGCGGACGGGTGTCGTTGAGCGTCGGTTTCCTGTCAGTCGGAATAGCTCTCGGCGTCGGTGGCCTGCTCGGCCTGCTTGCCGGCTTCTATGGCGGCTGGACGGACCGCATCATCAACGCGCTGTCCGACGTACTGCTGGCCTTGCCGGGATTCCTTCTGGCGCTGGCGATTGTGGCAGCCCTCGGTTCCAGCATTGTCAATGTGATGATTGCGGTGGGCATAGCAACCGTGCCGTATTTCGTGCGCATAACACGTTCGGCAGTGCTGACGGTACGGGAGCAGGACTATGTCGCCGCTGCGGAAGCGTCCGGGCAGCGTGACTCCGGCATCATGCTCATGCATGTGCTGCCCAACTCGCTCAGCCCGGTCATAGTGCAGGTGACGCTGTCGCTTGCCGGTGCCATCCTGACCGCAGCCGGCCTGAGCTTCCTCGGGATGGGTGCCCAGCCGCCCACTGCGGAATGGGGAGCCATGCTCAACGGTGCCCGAGCCTATCTGCGTGAGGCGCACTGGCCAGTTACGTATCCGGGAATCGCGATTGTTGTAACCGTACTCGCACTCAACTTCGTTGGCGACGGGCTGCGTGATGCCCTCGACCCCCGTGGACTGGCGGAGTAATCCACTGCGGCTGAGCCGCTGAACAGTTCCGGAACAGAGAAGTGGGGGGGGGGGGTTAAAAGACCCCACACACAGAGTAAGGGGGTTTAAGTGGGTTTTTCCCCTGTAATACCTGTCTCCACTCGTTGAGCCCCTCACCCCCCCCCCCCCCCCCCACTTCTCTGTTCCGGGTTTTCCTGGCTGGTTCAGCCGTTGCGAAGCGGCCGGTCATCGGGATCGGTTTCGGCAGCCGAATCCGTATCTGTCCGGGCTTCAGTCTCGGCAGCTGCCGGCTCTGCAGGCGCCGGGTTGACAATCACATCGTCTGCAGGAGGAACGTCAGCCTGTGCGGCCTCGTGAGCCGCGGGCAGGTCCGCCGGTGCTTCCGCGGAAGTCGCTTCATCCAGAGCCACGAATTCAGCCTCGACGGCAGCGGCCGTGGCCTGGGCCTCAAGGGTGTCTTCAGCCTGGACAGCCGGCTCGGCAGGAGCGGCTGCGTTGCTGCCCCAGCTGTCGGCCGCAGCGGTGCTTTCGGCAACAGGAACCGAGGTCGAGCCAGGTTCCGCGGTCATTCCGGTGGCGCTGGCGGCCGTGGCCTTGCGCTGTGAGGTGTACATGTTCACCAGCCAGTAGATGAGGCCGATGACCAGCACGATCGGTACGAGGACGATGAGTAAGCGCCAGACGAGTCCGGAGACAGCCTGGAACAGCCAGCCGAGGCCGGAGAAAATCCAGCCGGCAAGCCAGAGCATGCCGGTGCCGATCAACAGGGCAATTGCTCCGAACACGACGAGTTCGATGATTTCCTGGACGGACCGTTTCATGCCCGGAGTATAACAGAGGCTCTGTAAGGCACCTGTGGCTAGTACAGTTGGGTGTGGTTGAACTCCGGCTTGAGCGAATGGTACATGGCGGCGCCTGTCTGGCGCGCCTCAAGGGTGGAGCACTGGCCCTTGTGCACGGGGGTATCCCCGGTGAACTGGTGAGTGTTGAGCTCAGAAGCAGGTCTGGAGTGCCGCAGGGCAAGGTTGACACTGTCCTGGAGCCGAGCCCGGACCGGGTGGAAGGCACAAGCCATCCCGGCCTCAATCTTGACCATGTGCGTTACGGACGGCAGCTTGAACTCAAGCACGGGATCGTGCTTGATGCACTGGAACGTGCCCTGCCCAGGGACGGTGAGCTGCCGGTACTGCCTGAGACCGCACCATCGCCCCAGGAATGGGGCTACCGCAATACGGTACAGCCGTCTGCTGTCAAGGGCAGGTTCGGTTACCGGCTGCCCGGTACGCATGAAGTGCAGCTGCTGAAGGAAGACCCGGCAGCCAATGACGCAATCAGGAAAGCCTGGCAGATCATGCTTGACACGGGCCTCGCCAAAGGCGTGCGTGAAGTGGTGTTCCGCGGCAATGATGCCGGTGAGGTGCTGGTTGCCCTGGTGGCAAGCGCTTCGCCACGCAACTACCTGGATCATGCTCATGAGCTGGTGCGTGCCGGCATCACCGGCGTGGCCTATGCGCAGTTCGACCCGCGTGGCCGCTTCCGCAGCGGTACCGACCGCCTGGCAGGCGGCCGCCAGCTGCGCCAGCAGTTCGGACAGTTTGAGCTGTCCGTCAGCGCCAGCAGCTTCGCACAGCCAAATGCCGCAGCTGCCGGTGAACTGTTCCTCGAATTGCAGCAGCTCGCCGGCAGCGGTGAGGTTGCACATGACCTGTATGCCGGTGGCGGAGCCATCAGCTTTCACCTGGCCGGGAGTTTCGGGTCGGTGCAGGCATTCGAGATTGACGGCGCGAGCGTACGCCGTGGCAGGGCCGATGCGGAACGGCTCGGACTCAGCAACGTCGGGTTCCACGGCGGCGACGTACGCCAGCACGACTTCGGCAAGGGCGCGGACCTGATTGCCGTTGACCCGCCCCGCTCGGGACTCGGCAAGGAAATCAGACAGGCAATCACGGACTCGGACGCGCGCCGGCTCATGTACGTGTCCTGCGACGCTGCCACCTGGGCGCGCGATGTTGCCGACTTCCTCGCGCAGGGCTGGGAACTTGACCATGCGCGACCCTGGGACTTTCAGCCGCAGACACATCACGTGGAACTGCTCTCACTGCTGACGCGCTGAAGGGATAAGATCGCCTGCATGCAACCCAAGACCGAAATCCGCTTTGATGCAGACGGCCTCGTGCCGGTGGTGGTTCAGGATGCGGTCAGCGGACAGGTACTGATGCTGGCCTGGGCGAACAGTGAGGCCGTGGACGCGACCATTGAGACGGGACAGGCGCATTACTGGAGCCGTTCCAGACAGGAACTGTGGCGCAAAGGCGCGACCAGCGGCAATACCCAGCAGATAACAGCCGTCAGTCTGGACTGTGACTCTGATGCACTGCTCTACCAGGTCAGACAGACCGGCCCGGCCTGCCACACCGGTGAGCAGAGCTGCTTCCACAAGCCGGTATCCGGCAGCAGCACGGTTCACCCTTCAGCGGCACAGGAAGCTGTCAGCCTGCTGGACTCTGTGGTTGCGGAGCGGCTGCTGGAGCTGAAGGAAGGCTCTTACGTCACCACCCTGCATGAACGCGGCATCGGCTACGTTGCGCAGAAAGTGATTGAAGAAGCGGGCGAAACCGTGGTGGCCGCGCTTCAGTCGCAGGACGAAGAGCTGATGGGTGAAGCGGCGGACCTGCTGTTTCATCTGACAGTGCTGCTGCATGAACGGGGCGCGAGTCTGGACGGACCAGCGCGGGTGTTGCTTGAGCGGCACCGGCTCCGCGCGGCAGACAGCCAATAGTGCAATTATTGGTGCATGGGTAAACCCACTGCCATATCTGACGCCGACGTAGTCAAACTGGAACGTGAGCTTGTCCTCGAAGTGGTCCGGGTTACCGAGGAAGCGGCCATTGCCGCCAGCCGTGTGGCTGGCAAGGGAAATTCTGACCTGGTGGACCAGGCCGGCACCGACGCCATGCGCCGGGTTCTGAACGAGCTCGACATCGACGGTGAGATCGTGATCGGGGAAGGCGAGCGTGACGAGGCGCCGATGCTCTACATCGGCGAGAAGGTCGGCAAGGCAGCGCAGGGTTCCTGGCCGGTTGATATTGCCGTGGATCCGGTTGAGGGCACCAGCATTGCGGCGCGCATGGTCAACAATGCCGTTGCGGTCATAGCCGTTTCGGAAAAGGGCGGCCTGCTGGAAGCACCTGACACCTACATGGAGAAGCTGATAGTCGGACCGCCGGCCGCCGGCAAGGTTGACCTGCGCTGGCCGGTTGCCGCCAACCTTCACGCCATAGCCCTGAGCCTGGACCGGGCGGTCACCGACCTTACGATCGTGATTCTCGACCGGGAACGGCATACGGACCTGATCGGCGAGGTGCGTGAGGCCGGTGCCAGGGTGAAGCTTATCGGGGACGGTGACGTGATTGCGGCCCTGTCAGCCGCCATCCGGGGCACCAACGTCCATGCCGTGATGGGTACCGGCGGAGCGCCTGAAGGCGTGCTCGCGGCTGCAGCGCTCAAATGCCTTGGCGGCGCGATTCAGGGCCGGTTCGCTCCGGCGACCGAGGCTGAAGCCGCGCGCTGTGAGCAGAAGGGCGTGGAGCTGGACAAGGTGTATGACACTGCCGAGCTGGCACCCGGCAAGAGCATCGTGTTCAGCGCCACTGGCATCACGGATGGCGACCTGCTCCACGGCGTGAAGTTCTTCCGCGACGGGGCCCGTACCCACTCGCTGTCGACCGGTTACCGTTCGCAGGTGCTCCGCTTCGCCGACAGCGTCCATCTGTTCAAAAGAGGTGCACGCGTCAACATTCATCTGTGACGCGTGCAGCGGCAAGGCATACGGTTGTCTGAACGTCAGTTGCCGAGTCTGCGTCCGGCTTCCTCATAGAAGTAGCGGTATGTGTCGAATGCCGGCTCAATGTCGACCGCACGTCCGTAATGGCTGCGGGCATCGCCATAGTTGCCTGCCTCGAACTCAACCCGGCCCAGCCAGGCCCAGGCTTCGGCGTAGGCGTCATTGAGTACGGTGGCACGTGCGAAGCGCTCGCGTGCCTGGCTCATTGAACCGGCCTCGTAGAAGGAAACTCCCTCACGGAAGGCGTTGGCGGCATCGGCACCCCAGCGCGCCTGATCGCGGGCAAGGTCGCGGAAGTAGGCGGCACGGGCATCAGTCGGATCGCGCTCGGCGACGGTGGTCCAGTACGGGATGGCCTGCTGCGGACGGCCGAGTTCCATGAGGATGCGGCCAGCCCAGGAAACAGCTTCAAGGTCAAACGGAACCTCGTTGATGACTCCCAGGTAGACAGCCAGTGACTCTTCGAGCAGGCCCTGGCTGTACAGGCTGTAGGCACTGCGGTGGCCGGCCTCCACAAAGTAGGTGGTGGCCTGTGCGTCAAGCGGCCAGCCGCTTGCGAGGTAAGCCTGCCACATGTCCCACGCGGGGCCATACCAGTTGGCCATGGTATGCGCTATTGCCTGGAAGCGGTAAGGTTCCGGGCTGTCAGGAGCAAGAGAGATTGCTTCCTCGATGTAGCGGAAAGTCGCCTGCCACAGGGGACGATCAGGGTACTGGGCGCTGTAGGTGGCAAGTGCCTGTGCAGCCGTGGCTTCAGCCAGATTCAGACGCTCTGCAGCTGAGTCAGTGAGCAGCTGTGCACTCGCGGAACCGAACAGTGCTGCGATGAAAACCGGTATCAAAAAGCGGGAAAAACTTTTCATACGTTCCCCTCCTCCCGGCAATGGTAGCAGAGCATTTTTAGAACTGTCTTAAACCAGGTCACTTCATGAAGTAGAGGTTCAGCTCCAGGCGGACAGCAACTGCTCAGCCTCTTCAGATGCCAGCCATTCCTGCAGGGCCTGCACTGCGCGGCCGCGGTGACTGACGAGCCGTTTCTCTTCCCGTGTCGCCTCGGCGAAGCTCTTGCCGAGGTCATCGGACCAGAAGATGGGATCGTAGCCGAAGCCTTCGCGGCCCCTTGGTGCCTCAAGCAGCCGTCCGCGTACCGTGCCGCTGAACGTCCGAACCTCACCATTGGGAAGTGCCAGCACCAGAGAGCACTGGAATGCCGCTCCCCGTTCTGCTTCCGGGTGGTGCTTGACCTTGTCGAGAAGGTAGGCGATTCGCTCGCCGTCACTCAGATCGCCGCCGAACCGGGCCGAATGGATGCCGGGTGCTCCATCCAGGGCGTCGACTTCAATACCGGAATCATCGGCCAGGGCCGGCAGGCCGGCACGGACTGCGGCGAAACCGGCTTTCATCAGGGCGTTCTCCACGTAGCTCGAGCCTGCTTCGGGCGGGAACTGGCCCACCTGCACGTCATCGGTGCCGAGCAGTTCGACTCCGGTCAGTGCCTGACGGAACTCGGCAAGCTTGCCGGCATTGGAGCTGGCCAGCAGCACGCGCAAGCCTTTCACACCTGCACCCTGGCAATCTGAACCCGGACACGTTCCAGCAATGTCGCTATGGCGCTCACTCCCGTTCCTATAAGGCCAACATACGTCTCGGCGTCAACCGGACCGGCCTCGCTGCCGCCCTGTACCTCAATTATCTCACCGCTGGCCGTGCCCACGACGTTCAGATCCAGACTGCAGGCCTGATCCTCAGCGGCATCAAGATCGAGCAGCACCTCACCTTCATGGATGCCGACGCTGACGGCAGCAAGCTCGGCTGCAAGTGGCCACTCCGCGAGCTTGCCAGCGTGAACCAGCCGGTCAGACAGTTCGAACAGCGCAGCGTAGCCTGCAATGATTCCCGCGCAGCGGGTGCCTCCATCTGCCTGCAGCACATCCACGTCCACCGTGAGCGTCTGGCCCTGGAACAGCTCGAGCCGGGTGATCGCTCGCAGGCTGCGGCCGATGAGCCGCTGGATTTCCTGGGTCCGGCCACCCGTATAGAGGCGTTCCCGGCTGCTGCGCTGGGAAGTGGAGCGCGGCAGCATCGAGTATTCGGCTGTCAGCCAGCCGCCCGCATTGCGCTGGTTGCGCAGGTGGGGCGGCAATCTGGACTCGACACTGACCGTCGCCTGGACCCGCGTCCGGCCGAGTTCGACCAGAGCGGATCCTTCAGCGTGCATGTTGATGCCGGTTGTTACGGCCAGTGGCCTGAGTTCAAGGCTGGAGCGATTGGTGCGCATGACAGCCCATAATTGCATTAGTTGCCCAGCCTGATGGTCAGTTGCGTGGATCCAGTGCATCGCGCAAACCGTCACCCAGCAGGTTGAAGCCGAGCACCACCAGGATGATGGCCAGCCCGGGGAAAGTTGCCACGTGCGGCGCCACGGCCAGGTACTCACGGCCGCGCGCCAGCATCAGGCCCCACTCCGGCTGTGGCGGTTTGGCGCCCAGCCCCAGGAAGCCCAGTCCGGCTGCGAACAGGATGGCAATTGCCATCTGCAGGCTGGACTGCACGATGATCGGCGAAAGTACATTGGGAATCACGTGGCTGAACAGAATCTTCAGGCGGGGCTTGCCCAGTGCGGCAGCTGCTTCGACAAACTCGCGCTTGCGCACGGAGAGTACCGAACCGCGGACAATTCTGGCATAGATAGGGATTGAGGCGATGCCGACTGCAATCATCAGGTTGCTCAGGCCCGTCCCGAAGGTCGCCACCAGCACAATGGCCAGCAGGATGCCCGGGAAAGCCAGCATCGTGTCAATGATGCGCTGGATGATCAGGTCGGTGACTCCGCCGAAATAGCCCGACAGCGCCCCGACCGGGACGCCCACGCCGATGCCGATGGCGACGGAGATGAGCCCGATGAACAGCGAGATCCAGGCGCCGTGCACCAGGCGGGAGAACAGGTCGCGCCCCTGCTCGTCGGTGCCAAGCAGGTGGAACCTTACCGGTCCGTCGACACCGAACAGGTGCAGGTCACTACTGATCAGGCCGAACAGCCACGTGTAGGAGGAGCCGCGGACGAACATCTTTACGGGATAGGCCTCGTCCTCGTTCACCTGCACGCCGCCGACCGGCAGCCGGCTGGAAGGGCTGACCCACATGCCGGACTGACCTTCTGGTCCGCTGAACTTCACGCCGGTACCTGGTGGCAGGTAAGTGGTTCTGAGTTCCTGGGTTAATGGTGAATACGGGGCAATGAAAGGTGCAAACGCGACTACCAGCAGGAAGAAGGTGATTATCAGGGTGCCCAGGATAGCCAGGGGATTGCGGACAAGACGGCGGCGCCAGCGTGGTGCCTTGCGCAGGGCAGTGGTGGTGGTCGTAATGTCAGTCAAAGCGGATCCTCGGGTCGATAAAGGCGTAAACCAGGTCGACGACGATGTTGATTATGATGAATGAAATCGCAATCAGCAGAACGGCACCCTGGACGACAGGGTAGTCGCGCGCCAGGATCGACTGGACGAGCAGACGGCCGATTCCGGGCCAGTTGAAGACGGTTTCCGTGATGACGGCACCTGCCATGAGTGAGCCGAACTCGAGGCCACCCACCGTGATGACGGGAATGAGCGCGTTGCGCAGTGCATGCTTCAGGACGACCCCGCGACCGGGCAGACCCTTGGCACGTGCGGTGCGGATGAAGTCCTGTCCCAGCACCTCAAGCATGGCCGAGCGGGTCATGCGGGCAATGACTCCTGTACTGGACACGCCCAGTGTGATGGCGGGAAGGACCAGGTGCGCGAGTGTTCCCCGGCCCGCCACCGGGAACCATTGCAGTTCAACCGAGAAATACATGATGGCCAGCAGGCCGAACCAGAATACGGGCATGGACACGCCTATGAGTGCCAGGATCATGGCCAGCGCGTCAACCCAGGTGTTCGGTTTGAGTGCCGCGGCAATGCCCAGGCCGATGCCTACCACCAGCGCAATCAGGATGGCGCCAAGTGCAAGTTCGAGCGTGTTGGGGAAGTAGTCGGCCAGATCTTCGGTCACCTGGCGGTTGGTGCGGGTTGAGCGGCCCAGGTCTCCCTGGACGACTCCCCCGATGAACTTGCCGAACTGGACATGTGGGGGTTCGTTGAGGCCAAACCGTTCACGGATGCGTTCCACGGTGGCGGCATCGGCGAATTCGCCGGCAAGCAGCAGCGCCGGATCGCCGGGCGCAAGCCTGACCATGGCGAACACAATGATCAGCACTCCGAGAATCGAGGGAATCGCTACAAGCAGGCGTCTGAGTATGTATTGGGGCATCTGGGTTCCTGGGGGGCGTGACTGAAATAGTGGCGGGCGGCTGCCGCACCGTGAGTCAAAATAGTGTTTCAGAAGTCCTGAGTTTGCCCCACCCGGCCGGGCGGGGCAAACTCAGGGTCATTACGGGCTGATGGTCAGCTCAGTAACTCAGTCGAGGCTGACCTCGAACGCCAGGACGCGCTCGGTCGGGTGAATGATCAGGCCGTTGACGCCTTCACGGACCGCGACGAGCTGGGTCTCGGAGTGGAGGTAGAGCCACGGTGCATCCTCCCAGAGGATGGTCATGGCATCTTCGTACATCTGCAGGCGGGCGTCATCGTCGGCGCTGGCGCGTGCGCTGTCGAGCAGCGAGTCAACTTCGTCGTTGCTGTAGAAGGCGCGGTTGGAGCCGGCGGGTACCCACTGGTCAGTGTGGAACAGTGCCAGGAGGCCGTAGTCGGCGTCACCGGTCACGGTGCCCCAGCCGAGCATGCCCATCGGAACGTCGTTGTCTTCAATCGGTGCGTTGATCTTCTCGAGGTAGGCGGACCATTCGAGCGTCTCGATTTCGACGTTGATGCCAACTTCGGCGAGCATGCCCTGGATGGCTTCCGAGGTCTGGATGTCCTGCAGGTAGCGGCCCGAGGGGCTGTACAGGGTGGTGCTGAAGCCATCTGCGTAGCCGGCTTCGGCCAGCAGTTCACGGGCGCGTTCCAGATCCTGGTCGTAGTTGCCGACCGGGGTGTAACCGAAGATGCCCGGGGCGATCGGAGCGTCGCTGACGCGGACGGCGCCACCGAGGACGAAGTCACGCAGGTCGTCATTGTTCACGGCGTAGTTGACGGCCTGACGGACGCGCGGATCGTTGAACGGTTCGAGGTTGGTGTTGAAGTAGATGAAGATGGTGCGGAGGCTCGAGACGTTCTCGACGTTCACATCCGGGTTGGCATCAAGACGGGCGATGTCCTGCGGCGGAACGCGGACGGCCACGTGTGCTTCGCCGCTCTCGACCATTGCCATGCGGGTGGTGTTCTCCGGGACGGTGATGAAGCGCACGGCGTCCACCTGGGCAACGTCACCCCAGTAGTCGTCGAAGCGGGCCAGTTCGATGGCCTCATTGCGCTGCCATGAAACGAAGCTGAACGGACCGGTGCCAACGGGGTTGGCGTTGAACTCCTCGCCGTGCTGCTCGACAGCCGCAGGCAGAACGATGCCGGTGGAGCTGTGGGTCAGGTGGGCGAACAGCGGAGCGAAGCGGTCAACCAGGGTGAGCTCAACGGTGTACTCATCCAGGACTTCGACGTTTGAAACCGGATCCAGGAGGAAACGGAAGGTGAAGGCAAGCTCCTCATCCAGGAAACGGTCGATGCTGCCCTTGACGATCTCGGCAGTCAGCGGAGTGCCGTCGTGGAATACAACGCCTTCGCGGATGTTCAGGGTCAGGGTCAGGCCGTCATCGCTCAGCTCGAAGCCGCTGGCCAGGTGGGGAACGATTTCACCTTCAGGGGTGAGTTCGAACAGGGTTTCGTAAACATGGCTGGTGATGGTGGCCGAGGGTGAGTCGGTTGCGTCATGAGGGTCGAGGGTGACCGCATCGGTGCCCTGTGCGACGACGAGCGTCTGCGCCATGGCCGAGGCGGACAGTGCGCCGGCTGCGAGCAGGGCGGCAGTGAGACGTAGGCTTTTCTTAAGCATGTGTACTCCTTAACTGCTGGGCAGTTGAATTTCAAGACTGTCCGTTTCATACAGGCAGCCAAGGACCCGGATTCCAGGGTCCTGCGCAGGCAGGTATGGTTCAGTCTCTGGAACACATGGTATTGCCAGTGGCATGTGCAGGTCAACAGCTGCATGTGCGCAGTACATGCAGCGCCCGGATACGTACACGGAGTGATTCCACACGGTTGCGCCCGCCCTGACTGACTCCGGGCGGGCGCAACCGCTTCATGCTTTCTGGCGGAGAGGGAGGGATTCGAACCCTCGATGCAGGAGACCCACATACACGCTTTCCAGGCGTGCTCCTTAAACCACTCGGACACCTCTCCAGGGTCCTTGGGCCCCTCAAGGGCAAAGAGAAGTGTACCAGCAGCCGGAGGCGCGGTCAACGAGATGCAGACGACGGGACGCGGAGCCCCCTGCGTTTACAATCCGGACAGAATCATCCTCGAATGGGAGCTGTAAAGATGTTCAAGGACAGAGTAGTAAATCTCGACACCCCTGAAGCTGTTCAGGATTTCCTGGCGGCGAACCCGACCAGTGTCGTTTTCAAGGCCGGTACGTGCCACAAAACAATGCAGGGCTTCGGCTATCTGCAGGAGCAGGTGGAGCCGCGTGAAGACCTGATGGTCGGTCTCATCCGGGTGGTGGACTGGCGCCCCGCCAGCAACCTCGTCACTGAACTGACCGGTCTGCGGCACGAAAGCCCGCAGGTGATCATCTTCCGTGATGGCCAGCCGGCTTTTGAGGTGAACAACTGGGGCATCACCCCGGACGTGCTGGCACCCGCATTTGCTGACCTCCCGGTCGGTGAGCCGGTTTCACCGGACAGCACTTCCGCCAGGAGCGACCTGACCCCCTATCTGAACGTGCTCCAGGCCTACCTGGAGGGCGACCTCGATGACCGTGACTTTGAGCAGACCTACACTTATATGTTCCGTGACGACGCCAGCCTGCGCAGCCGTGAGGAAGTGGAAGTACTCAACAGCATTTTTGGTGATGTCGACCAGCACATCAACATGCACATGATCATGGCCGGCCGCAGCGACTCCAGTGAGGTCAGAAGCCGCGCGGAGAAGGCCTATGGCAGGCTCAGGGAACTGGCAACCGCCGCCTGAGCTGACTCAGAAGTCGTCTTCGTCCGTTCTGCTTCGCAGGAACCGTTCGAAGGCGTCCTCGCTCTTCTGTCTCTTCGCGGCGGCAGGGGCCGCCTGTTCCGGCGCCTCCTGCCGCCGCGCTGTCGTGGTCCTCACCGGTTCGGTGTCCCGGCTGGGCTGACGTCCGCTCCGGCCGATCGCCGGTGGGGTGACGGGCGGATCCTTGGCGGAGGGCCGGTCGGATTCTGTCACCGGTGGCGCTGGCCGCTCAGTCCTGGCGGGAGTGGCCGCCCCGTTTGCCGGGCCGGATCCGTTGACGCGCGGACGCACGCTGTAACTCACCACCGAATCACTGTCCGCGGCCGGCCGTGTCGGCGTCCGGGTAGGCTGCGGCTCGGGTTGCACCGCTGCAGCGGCCGGTGCCGGCGTCGGTCGTGGCTGTCTGGCAGGACGTTCCGGTTGCCGGGAATCGGCACGGGACGGCTCGGTCTCAGTATCCTTCTTCTTCCTGAGATCCAGGGCTGTCCACAGCACCAGCACAAAAGCTATCAGAAGGCCGTACAGCAACAGCAGCACAACCATCATCGGCGAAATGGTCAGCTGGTCAAAGGTCAGATCCACCGGTTGCCCCAGTGGAACCGCTCAGCTGGACCGGGTTCGGCGCGCATCATGCCGCTGATTGTAACAAGGGCCGGGTGCCACAGCCGGCTCAGCTGACCATCACGGGCTGAGGAGGCTGGCAAGCAGGTGCGGATCGGCATTGCCTCCACTCAGAACCACGACCGTGGGACCCTGGGCAATTTCACTGTCCGCCGCCAGGCTCAGCAGTGCCGCCAGGGTGAGCGCACCGGTCGGTTCTGCGACCAGCCGGACCTCAGTGGCATACAGACGTGCCGCCCTGAGGATGGCTTCCTCGCTCGCGACAAGAAAGTCAGTCACGTGCTCCCGGATGAGCGGAAGGTTGCTCGCCCCGACTTCCTGCGTCCTGACACCATCGGCGATGGTGCGGTTGGTATCGGCTGCGTCCCAGCGCACGCGCTGCCCCAGCCGGAATGACTCGGCCGCATCAGCCGCAAGCTCGGGTTCAACGCCGTACACCCGGGTTGTGGACACGCTGCTGCCGACTGCCAGGGCGATGCCGGCCAGCAGGCCACCGCCGCCGACCGGAACGAGGATGTTCCGCACGCGAGGCAGCTGCTCCAGGATTTCCAGGCCGACCGTGCCCTGACCGGCGATCACGTCAGGATGGTCAAACGGAGGTATGAGGGTCAGGCCATGGGCTGCCGCTTCCGCCTCCGCCACGGCCTCACGCTCGGCAGAACTCGGTCCGCAGCGCACCACTCTGGCGCCGTACGCCACGGTCCGGTCGACTTTCACCTGCGGCGCGCCCTCAGGGATGACGATGGTTGCGTTGGTGCCCATGATTGCAGCGGCACAGGCAAGTCCCTGGGCATGATTCCCGCTTGAATGGGTCACGACTCCACGGGCAAGCTCATCCGGGGTCAGCCTGCTGACGGCGTTGAGTGCACCGCGCAGCTTGAATGAACCTGTCAGTTGCAGGTTCTCGGCCTTGGCCCAGACCTCGCCCGGCAGCGGCAGGCGCACCAGCGGCGTCCTGACTGCAGATCCGCGGATACGGTCCGCGGCCAGGGTGATGTCAGACAGTGCGACTGAACGGGCGGGTGTGTCTCGGATGCTGCTCGGCATGCGCTACGTTACAGCATCCGCCCCGCGTGCGCCAGATGACCGGGACGCACGGCCTGAAGCGGGTTTTCATGTTAGAACTGACGGTAACTAAACGAGTCTCTTCAGCGGCTTTGCGGAGCCTGCTCCCCGGCCGGCTGGAGGGAAGGATGGCGCCAGGCTACAGATGATGTCAAACAACAAGTTGAATGCGTCAGAGCAGTCCGCTCAGGCGGACCGGAGCGATACCGGATCCGGCCAGCTGCTCGGCAGCCACAATCTGGCTTATGCCGAGGAACTCTACCTTCAGTACCTGAACGATCCCGATTCCGTACCGCCCGAGTGGCGCGACTGGTTCAGTTCAGCGGCCAGCGATGAGAACGTGCCTGCAGGAGCGCCCCGGCGCGACTACGGGCCCGTATTTTCGACCGGCTCGCTGTTCCGGCCGGCCGCTGCGGTCGGCGGCGGCGATGCGGGCAGTGCCGCCGCCACCCAGCACCGGGTGGACAAGCTGGTGCGGAACTACCGCGTCCGCGGGCACCGCGTCGCTGATGTCAACCCGCTGGGCGGGAGCAAGATCGATATACCCGAACTTGATCCCGGCTACTACGGCTTCACTCAGGAGGACATGGCCATGCCGGTGGTGGCCGATCACCTGACCGGGGTAAACAACCTGGGCGAGCTGATCGACGGGCTGAAGAGCACATACATCCGCTCAATCGGCGTGCAGTTCATGCACATCGACAACCTGAAGGTACGCACCTGGCTTCAGACCCGCATGGAGCGTGAGCGCAACCGGCTGGATATGGACCGCGAAACGCAGGTCAGGATTCTGACCAAGCTGACGGACGCAACCATCTTCGAGGATTTCATCCAGAAGAAGTTCGTAGGGGCGAAGAGCTTCTCGCTCGCGGGCGGCGAAACGCTGATTCCGCTGCTCGATCTGGCCATAGAGAAAGCCGGCTCCCAGGGGATAACCGAAATTGTCGTTGCCATGGCCCACCGTGGCCGGCTGAACGTGCTTGCCAACATCATGGGCAAGAGCCCGCGCACGATTTTCCGTGAGTTTGAGGACCGCGATCCGGAGCTGAGCCTCGGCCGCGGTGACGTGAAGTACCACCTGGGTTACTCAAGTGACTGGATTACCCGCTCGGGTACCGAGGTGCACCTGTCCCTCTGCTTCAACCCGTCGCACCTTGAGTTCGTCAATCCCGTCGCCGTGGGACGAGCCCGCGCGAAGCAGGACCGGGATGAGGACCGGGACCGCGTGACGGCGATGCCGATCCTGATTCACGGTGATGCGGCCTTCATCGGCCAGGGTGTGAACCAGGAAACGTTCAACATGAGTGAGCTCGAGGGTTACGCGGTGGGCGGCAGTCTGCACATTGTGGTCAACAACCAGGTCGGCTTCACCACAGGAACCGCCCAGGGGCGCAGCACCACCTACGCAAGTGACGTCGCCAAGATGCTGCAGAGCCCGATATTCCACGTCAACGGGGAAGACCCTGAAGCTGTTGCCCAGGTGATTGAGCTGGCAATGGACTTCCGGCGCGAGTTCAACCGCGACGTTGTGATTGACATGTTCTGCTATCGCCGGCTCGGCCACAACGAAGGTGACGAACCTGCCTTCACCCAGCCGCTGATGTACGACATCATCCGCAAACGCCGCAGTGTTCGCGAGGACTACCTCGGGCGCCTGCTGGAAATGGGCGAGGTGACCAGGGAAGAGGCCGACCAGATCGAGGATGCCCGGCGTCAGCTGCTGGAAGCGGAACTGATCACCGCACGCAGCGATGACTTCACCCTCAGCTACTCGGCCCTCGAGGGAAGCTGGCAGGGCTTCCAGGGTGGACTTGAGAAGGAAACGGCCGACGTGGACACGGGACTG
The DNA here is from genome assembly GCA_964587295.1 of uncultured bacterium. Taxonomy (GTDB): domain Bacteria; phylum Deinococcota; class Deinococci; order Deinococcales; family Trueperaceae; genus CALDPK01. Next base: position 4,957 of record CAZPLV010000010.1, on the reverse strand, counting down.
GACAGTGCCACCGCCGCCTCCCTGCTGGAAGGTCTGGCGCGGGTTCCTGAAGGTTTCAACCTCAACCCGAAACTGGAACGGCTGCTGTCGGGCCGGCGTGACATGTCTGCCGGTGAACGGCCACTTGACTGGGCCACCGCCGAGCACCTGGCATTTGCCAGCCTGGTCAGCGAGGGGCATGCAGTCCGCATGAGCGGACAGGACAGCCAGCGGGGCACCTTCACGCAGCGCCACTCCGTGCTGCACGACGTTCTCTCCGGCGAGGAGTACATGCCGCTGAAGCACGTGAGCAAGGACCAGGCGCCGATTGAGATTCACAACAGCCCGCTGTCCGAGATCAGTGTTCTGGGCTTTGAGTACGGTTACTCACTCGACATGCCTGATTCCCTCGTTATCTGGGAAGCGCAGTATGGCGATTTCGTCAACTCTGCGCAGGTGATCGTTGACCAGTTCATCGCCAGTGCCGAGGACAAGTGGAACCGCCTGAGCGGACTGGTCATGCTGCTGCCGCACGGCTTTGAGGGTTCCGGACCCGAGCACTCCAGTGCACGTCCCGAACGCTTCCTGCAGCTGTGCGCAGACGACAACATCCAGGTCGTGAACTGCACGACTCCCGCCCAGTACTTCCATCTGCTCAGACGCCAGGTACTGAGGCCACTGCGCAAGCCGCTCGTGGTCATGTCACCCAAGAGCCTGCTCAGGCACACACAGGTGATTTCCAGCCTGGCTGAACTTGAGACCGGAACGTTCCGGCGGGTGCTTCCTGACACGGAAGTCAGCGGGGGAGCGAAGCGGATTCTGCTCTGCAGCGGCAAGATCTACTTTGAACTGCTGGCGGAGCGCAAGGCGCGCGAACTTGATGACGTGGCGATAGTCCGGCTGGAACAGCTGTACCCGTTGCCGCTCGATGAGCTGCAGTCCGCACTGGAACCGTATCCGAAGGATGTACCGGTCACGTTCGTACAGGAGGAACCGGCGAACGCCGGCTACTGGCGTTTCCTGCAGGCTCACCTGGGTGCGGAGCTGTTCGGCCACCGCTTCATTGGTGTGACGCGGCCGGCGGCAGCCAGCCCTGCCACCGGTT
>CAZPLV010000010.1:0-3773 GCA_964587295.1 uncultured bacterium | reverse complement strand
GGCCACCGCTTCATTGGTGTGACGCGGCCGGCGGCAGCCAGCCCTGCCACCGGTTCAGCCAGCGCACACAGGCTGGAACAGGCGGAGCTGATCAGCGAGGCATTCACAACTGAATTGGGAAGTACTGCCCTGGGCGCTGCGATCACCGGCGCGAGGGGCTGAAGGGACAGGCATGGCAATCGAGCTGAAAGTACCTGCTGTCGGCGAATCGATCACTGAAGTGTTTATCGGCAGCTGGTTCAAACAGGAAGGCGATGAGGTCCGCACGGACGAAATCGTCGTGGAAATCGAGACGGACAAGGCCACGATGGAAATCCCGTCACCGGTCAGCGGCAAGATCGTGAAGCTGCTGAAGCAGCCGGGTGACTCAGCCACCATCGATGAAGTGATTGCCCACATCGAGGAAGGCGAAGTGGCCGACAAGCCGGCAGCTCCCGCGGCAGAACCCGCAGCCACTGAGCAGGCACCGGCCGCCACGGCCACCGAGGATGGACACGTCATGCCGGCAGCCGCGAAGCTAGCCGCCGAGTCCGGCGTTGACGCCTCAGCTGTTGCCGGGACCGGTCCGGGCGGCCGCGTGCTGAAGGAAGACGTACAGGCAGCCGCACAGCAGCCGGCACAGGCAGCAGCACCCGCCGCGGGTGACCGCGCCGAGGAAGTCGTGCGCATGAGCCCGCTGCGCCGCACCATTGCAGCGCGCCTGGTTGAATCACAGCAGACCGCCGCCATCCTGACCACCTTCAACGAAGCGGACATGTCCGCAATCATGAGCCTGCGCAAGGAATACCAGAGTGACTTCGAGAAGCGGCACGGCGTGCGCCTCGGCTTCATGTCGTTCTTTGTCAAGGCGGCGATTGATGCGCTGCAGCAGTACCCGGCCATCAATGCCGAGGTCAGGGACGAGAGCATCGTCTACCGGAATTATTACGACATCGGTGTGGCCGTCTCCACGCCCAAAGGGCTGGTTGTGCCCGTGCTGCGCAACGCTGAACTGCTGAGCTTTGCAGACGTCGAGAAGACGATCGGTGACTTCGGACAGCGCGCCCAGGCCAACCGCATCACGCCCGACGAGATGCAGGGCGGCACCTTCACGATCAGTAACGGCGGGGTGTTCGGCAGCCTGCTGTCAACTCCCATCATCAACCCGCCCCAGAGCGGGGTGCTCGGCATGCACACCATTCAGCAGCGACCTGTGGCTGTGAACGGCGAGGTTGTGATCCGGCCGATGATGTACCTGGCGCTCAGCTACGACCACCGCATAGTTGACGGTCGTGAGGCCGTCAGTTTCCTCAAGAGAATCAAGGACGCGGTCGAGAATCCGGCCCGCATCCTGCTGGAAGTGTGAGTCATGAGCGAGTTTGATCTGGCAGTAATCGGCGCCGGCCCGGGCGGTTATGTAGCGGCAATCCGGGCGGCACAGCTCGGCATGAAGGTGGCCGTGATCGAGAAGGAAAGCACTTTCGGTGGTACCTGCGTACGCGTCGGCTGCATCCCCAGCAAGGCGCTGCTTGAATCGTCCCACCGTTTCGCTGAATTGAGCGGCGGCCTGGACCCGCATGGCATCAGCGTCAGCGACGTGGCTTTTGACCTGCAGAAAATGCAGGAGCGCAAGCATGCAATCGTGAAGAGCAACACCGACGGGGTCTCCTACCTTTTCCGCAAGAACGGAATCACCTCCTTCAGCGGAACCGGCCGCATCAGCCAGCCGGGAACCGTGGTGGTGGAAGGTGCTGACGGCAACCAGGAGGTTCAGGCCAGAAACATCCTGATCGCCACCGGCAGCAGTGTTCAGCCTCTGCGTGGGGTTGAGTTCGACGGGGACCTGATCGGCACTTCCACGGAAGCGCTCGAGTATGACAGCGTGCCGGAGCATCTGGTGGTCGTCGGTGCCGGCGCCATCGGTCTGGAGCTTGGCTCGGTCTGGCAGCGGCTCGGTGCAAAGGTCACCGTGATCGAGTATCTGGACCGCATCCTGCCGGGCATGGACCTGGAAATTGCAAAGGAAACCCAGAAGGTACTGCGCCGCCAGGGGCTGGAATTCCGCCTGTCGACTGCCGTGACCGGAGCCAGCGCGAGTGACGGCAAGGTGACCGTGACGATCGATGGTGGTGACGACGTCATCTGCGACCGTCTGCTGGTGGCGGTGGGCCGCAGGCCCAATACCGACGGCCTGGGACTCGCCGAGCTTGGAGTTGAGCTTGACGCCCAGGGCCGGGTGAACGTGGACGGTCAGTTCCGCACCAGCGTTCCCGGTGTACTGGCAATCGGCGACGTGATTGCCGGTCCGATGCTGGCGCACAAGGCTGAGGAGGACGGTGTTGCAGCCGTCGAGTTCCTGGCAGGCCAGAAGCCGCAGGTTGATTACGGGCTGGTGCCGGCCATTGTCTACACGGCACCGGAAGTTGCAATGGTCGGTGCCACGGAGGAACAGCTGAAGGAGCAGGGCGTGCCCTACCGCAGTGGCAGCTTCCCCTTTTCCGCCAACGGCCGGGCGCGCACGGCGGGCACGACCGAGGGCAAGGTCAAGCTTCTGGCGCACGCCGAGACCGACCGCGTGCTGGGCGTGCACATTCTGGGTGCCCATGCCGGCGACCTGATTGCCGAAGCAGTGGCTTCCATGGCGTTCGGTGCGTCCGCGGAAGACATTGCGCTGACAGTGCATGCACACCCGACCCTGGCCGAAGCCCTGCGTGAGGCGGCACTTGCCGTTCACGGGCGGGCACTGCACATCTGAGTGTCGGGGGAGACTGACAACTGAACAGCAGCACCACGCTCGGTGCGGTTGTCCACGCTGACGGCACCATGTTCACGGTGTCCAGCAGCGTGGCCAGCCGCATCGAGCTTCTTCTTTTCGATGCTCCGGAGGACGCAGCTCCGGCAGCCACGCTTGAGCTGGAACGGGGCGCGGGCCCGCTGTGGCGACTGTTCGTTCCCGGCTGCAGCCCGGGCCAGCTGTACGCCTACCGGGTGCATGGTCCTTTCGAGCCGGAACACGGTCACCGCTGCAATCCCGCCAAAGTGCTGCTCGACCCGTATGCGAGGGCTGTGGGGCGCATGCCGGAGTGGCAGGATGCAGGCGCGGATGCTCAGCCTGACCCGCTGAACGGCGGTGTCCTTGAAGCGGATGGGCGCGACACCGCTGCGAATGCACCACTCGGCATTGTCACCGGACCGGCCGGTTTTGACTGGCAGGGTGTGACCAGGCCGGATCACAGGCCCCAGGACAGGCTGGTGTACGAAGCGCATGTGAAGGGCCTGACCCGGCTGCATCCGGCGGTTCCGGAGCCGTTGCGCGGTACCTACCTGGGCGCCTGCCAGCCGGCAGTGATCAGGCACCTGCAGGAGCTGGGAGTGACCAGCCTGCAGCTGCTGCCGGTCCATGCAATCACCCAGGATGAACGGCTGCACCGCATGGGACTCCGCAACTACTGGGGTTACAACACCCTGTCATTCTTCGCGCCTGAACCCGGCTACGCTGCGGGCGGAACCGGACTGGGCGCAATTGACGAGTTCCGTACGATGGTCCGTGAACTGCACCGGGCAGGCATCGAGGTCTTTCTGGACGTGGTTTACAACCACACCGGTGAAGGCAACGAACATGGTCCCACACTGAGCTTCCGCGGGTTCGACAACGCAGCCTGGTATCAGCTTGACGGTGCGCACTACCGGGATGTGACCGGCACCGGCAACAGCCTGGACCTGAACAGCCCGAACGGACTGCAGCTGGTCCTCGACAGCCTGCGCTACTGGCATGTGGAAATGGGGGTGGATGG
>CAZPLV010000009.1:13453-25719 GCA_964587295.1 uncultured bacterium | reverse complement strand
CACTTCGCGCGGGCCCTTGAACGCTGTTGAGGTCATGTACAGGAACGGCAACAGGAAGGCCAGTGCGCCGGCGGCCAGTAGCGTGTAGAACAGCAGTTTGCGCATGCTTTCGGGCCAGTGCTTCAGCCGCTTCTGCAGTTTCTGGCCGGTGTCCATCAGTAACCGACCTCCCGTTCAAGGTAGCGGCGCTGCACGACCGTGACGAGGAAGATGAGCAGTGCGAGTACTACTCCTATAGCGGCCGCGTAGCCCATCCGCAGGAACTGGAAGGCATTCTGGTACAGGTACAGCACCAGGCTCAGGGTTGAGTCAAGCGGGCCGCCGGCCGTCATCACGAATGGCTCGACGAACAGTGAGAAGCCGCCGATGGTGCTCAGGATCACGACGAGAATGAAGGCAGGATTCAGCAGCGGAAAGGTGATGTGGATGAAGCGCTGCCAGGCCGTCGCGCCATTCAGGTAGGCCTCTTCGTACAGCTGGCCCGGAATTGACTGCAGTGAGGCGAGGAAAATCATGAGGTAGTAACCGACGTTCTTCCAGGTGGCCATGATGGCGATTGCGGGCATGGCGATGCTCGGGTCAGACAGCCAGCCGACCGGTCCGATATTCACTTTTGCCAGAAGCTGGTTGAGCATGCCGTCGTCGGCGTAGAGTCTGAGCCAGACGAGGCTGACGATGGCGCCGGATGTGACGTAGGGCAGGAAGTACGACACGCGGAACAGTCCTCGCGCCCTGATCTGCTGGTTCAGAACCACGGACAGAAGCAGCGCAATAATAATCTGCAGCGGGATGTGGACGACAAGGAAGATGCCTGTGTTGTAGAGCGCCTTCCAGAACAGTTCGTCCTGCATGAGCCGCTCGAAGTTGGCCAGGCCGACGAACGGCTTCTCCGGCCTGACGATGTTCCAGTTGTGCAGTGTCAGGTAAATCGCGAAGCCGAACGGGTAGGCGGTGAAAACCGCGAAGAAAATGATGTACGGCGAAGTGAACAGGTAACCCGTGAGGTTGCGGCGCCAGGCTCTCATGTCAGGCGGTTTCCCTTATAACCAGACTCGGTTGCAGTTCGATGCTGGGTGGAGAGCTGCCGCTCGAAATATTGTCCAGCAGCATGCGCGCGCCGGACCGGCCGAGCTCCTGCTTGTCGATGCGGATGGTGCTCAGGCCCGCCTGTTCAGCCAGGTGAATGTCGTCAAAGCCGATTACCCGCGTTTCCTGCGGCACCCGGCGGCCGGCTTCGTTCAGCGAACGCATGGCGCTGAGGGCGGCGGGATCGTTGGCGGCGAAAACCCCGTCCGGGGCCTTGCCCTGTTCAAGCAGTTGCTGCATCGCGTGATAGCCGCCATCCCAGCTGTCACCGCCCTGGGCGATGCCGGTGGCATGCAGTTCCACGCCCGCCTCGGCCAGGGCGTCACTGAAACCCTGAAGCCTGGCGCGGAAGTTCGGATTGGTCAGATTTTCCGTCACGAAGGCCGGCTGGCGCACACCGGTGTCCAGCAATTGCCGGGCTGCCAGACGGCCGCCCTCAGCGTGATTCACGGATACCGACGGCAGCCCCGGGTGCTGGTGGTCGACCAGTACCACCGGCCGCTGGCTGTGCCGCAGATTCTCCAGGTCTTCGTAATCAATGTCGCAACCCACTACCAGCAGGCCGTCCACACGGCCTTCCTGCGCCAGTTCCAGCAGGTCGCCCTTGCGGCGCAGACTGCTGAGCAGCAAGTGCAGGTTGGCCTCGATCAGCTCGAGTTCAATGCCGCCGATGACTTCCGTGTAAAAGGGATTGAGGATGACCGGAGCGTGGCGCGACATGATGGCCACGCCGATATTGCCTGTGGTGCCGGTCTTGAGGCTGCGCCCCAGGTTGCTGCGGGTGTAGCCCAGTTCCTCACAGGACTGCAGCACCCGCTCCCGGGTTGCGGGCGCGACATCGCCCTCGCCGTTCAGCACACGACTTACGGTGCCAAGGCCCACACCGGCATGGCTGGCGACTTGCTTGATGGTGACCTTCCTGGACAGTGGCCTGCTCCTTCTGCGGTGAGAGCGGTATGACTGGAAACGTTTCCAGCAGTGTACGCGGAGGAGCGGGTTGTGGTCAATACACTGGATTAGTCAGCCTTCAGAAGCTGCGCCAGTAACCGGGTAAAGTGCCCGATTTTAGGTTATTCGGTTGCGCGCTTATTAGGTTATTATGTGCGACCCTGCAGTGTATTGACAGGTTCCCGGGCGAACTCCACGGCCCGGGAACCTTTCGCCAGGTGGTTCTTATCCGCTGACGATTACGCTCTTGACGCCAACCTGTTCGCTGGCGGCCTTGAGGGCACTTTCGGTGTCCTCGAGCGCAACCCGGTGGGTAATGAGACCGTCCAGGCGCTCCTGCTGCGCGGTAAGCAGCTCGAGGGCGCGGCTGAAGTCTGCCGGTCCGAAACCGAACGTTCCGACCACATCAACTTCGTCGTAGTGGATGCGTTTCAGGTCGAAGGCGAAGCTGGCGTCTTTGGGCATGCCGGCGAACACGTTGAGGCTGCCGCCGTTGGCTGCGAGTTGCATGCCCTGGTCGAGTGCTCCGGTGCTGGCGACAGACACCATCACGCCGTCGGCGCCGTCCGGCAGGTGGCGCCGGAACTCGGCCATCACGTCCTGATTGGCTGCGTCGATGACCACATCTGCGACTCCACGTGCGTAGTCGAGGCGGTGTGGGGTCATGCCGACCAGGATGATTTTTGACACGCCATAAGCAGGCGCGATGGCTGCCTGCATGAGGCCCATCGGTCCGTCGCCGATGATCAGCAGGCTGCTGTCGGGCTGCAACTGCAGGGCGTTGAGGCCGTGGATGCAGCAGGCGAGTGGTTCGGCCAGGGTTGCGAGTTCGAAGCTGATGTCGTCCGGAAGTTCAATCATGCCGACGTCAACCAGGTGGCGGGGGATGCGGATGTACTCGACAAACCCGCCGGGTTGGGCGTAAGCGTCGCTGCGGTTGGTGCACAGGCTGTGGTTGCCGCGCCGGCAGTTCCGGCATTCGCCGCACGGTGCGTAGGGAGCGACGGCAACACGCTGGCCGACTTTGAAGTCCGGGTGGTTTGATTCGACAACCTCACCGGCGATTTCGTGGCCGAGGACGCTGCCGGGCTGGATGAGCGGGTGGCCACGCACGTACGTTTTGACATCGGTGCCGCAGACACCACAGGCCCGCATGCGCAGCAGCACGTCGCCGTCAGCGATTTCGGGACGGTCGAGCTGCTCGATCTGCAGGCTGCCCGGTCCTGAGTACCTGGCTGCCTTCACCCGTGCACGCTTCCGTAAGCGGATGCGAACAGCGGGTCAAGCAGGGCCGCGCTTTCACGCAGGGTCTGGGCCGGGTCGGCACCGAGGGTGTCGGGCAGCAGTTCCAGGATGAAGTTGCCGCTGAATCCGCGCTTAGCCAGCTGATTGATCAGCCGCTGCCAGTCAACGTCACCGTCACCGGGTGCGGTGTGGCGGCGGTTACTCGCCAGGTGGAAGTCGGACGCGTGGACGTGCGCGATGGACGGCAGTCCGTCAAGGTACGGCCACGGTTCCTGACCCATCTCGTAAGTGTGGGTCACATCGAAGGTGTAGCCGAAGTTGCTGCGGTCGACCTGGCCGGCGAAGCGGACCATCGTCTCGACGGAAGAGCCGATCGGTGAGGACGGGGTGTTTTCCAGCGCGATGGTCACACCGTGTTCCTTGCCGACGTCGCACATCAGGCGCAGGTTGGCCAGGGTGGCTTCCAGGTACGCGCCTTCGGCCATGCGCGCCCAGGGGCCGTGAACCACGATGGCGCTGGAGCCGAGCACACCGGCGAGTTCGGCAATGTCACGTGACAGCTGCTGGCCGAAGTCGAATGCGGAGGGGTCCGGGTTGTAGAGGAACCCGGCCAGGATCTGCGGGAAATGGATGCCGCAGAAATCGAAGCGGCCGGAGCCGAGTTCCAGGAGGCGTCTGCCGTAGTCAGGGGTGCATTCATACGGTGCCTGCGGCATGTGCTCGACGCCGTTCCATGGCTGCTCGGCCAGGATGGACAGGGTCTCTTCGATCGGCTTGGGATAGAAAGCCGAGGTGCTTACACCGCGGATGGGCAGTGCGTTCATAAAATAGTGTCCTTTCCGGAGCTGGAGGTGCCGGTTGCGCGGCGATAATGCGCGCAACCGGCGAAATGGGACTTACTGGTCGAGTTCGATCTGCTCGAGCAGGCTGTCTGCAGCATCCTGCAGCGCCTGGGCCGGGGTCTTCACACCGAGTTCAACGAATTCAATCGCGTCAGCGAGCAGTCCGTCCATGGTGCCCATCTGGAAGAAGTGCGGGTACTGGCTGGACACCTCAAGCTGATTCTGGCCGGCGGCGTAAGCCGGGCTCTCAATCAGGAGTGCCTGGACGGCTTCGCTGGCGGCAGCTTCCGGGCCGGTCGGCACATAGCCGGTGGCGGCGGTGAAGCGGGCGCTGTTCTCGGCACTGGTGAGCCACTTGAGGAAGCGCCAGGTGGCAAGTTCCTTCTCGGGAGTGGAGGGGAAGATCACGAGGTTGGCGCCACCGACGGTGGTTCCGCGCTCGACGTTGCCTGGCAGCAGGTCGGTGCCGAACGCGAAGTGTGCGCCGCCCTCAACGGTGGGGACACTGGCGGTGGAGGCCATCAGGAAGCCGACGCGGCCGGCCATGAACAGGTCGCGGGATACGTCGTGCTGTCCGGCGGGCATGAGGCCTTCCTCAATGAGGCTGGCCCAGTACTCGAGTGCTTCGACGCCAGCTTCTTCGTGGTAGGCCGGGACGACCGGGTCCGTGCGGACGATGTCGCCGCCGTTCTGCAGGATGAGGCCCTTGAGCCACCAGGCTGCGTCACGCACCTCAACGCCGACGGCGCCGGGTACGCTGTTCACGATTTCGGTTGCCTGTGCCTTGAGCTCGTCCCAGTTCTGGGGTGGCGCTTCGGGGTCAAGTCCTGCCTGGGCCATCAGGTCCTTGTTGTAGAACATGACCATGGTGCTGTTGTTGAACGGCAGCGAGCACAGGTTGCCCTCGTAACGGTTGTAGTCGAGCAGTACGGGGAAGAAATGCTCTTCGGCAAGGCCTTCGGGGCCGTTCATGAATTCCTCGAGCAGGAAGTTGCCTTCACGGCAGGTCCAGAGCGGACCGGCCGGAACGAGGCCGCCGGCGGGCAGGCTGTTGGCAGCCAGGTTCGCCATGATCTGCTGGGCAGTGTCGCCGTAGGAGCCGGAGAACGAGCCGTTCACACGGATGCCGTATTCGTTGGTGGAGTTGAATTCCTGAATCATTTCCTGCATGGCCGTGCCCTGGGTGCCGCCAACGGCGTACCAGAAGTCGATGGTCGTGTCCTGGGCGCTGGCGCTGCCGAGCAGGGCCAGGCCGGTTACGGCGAGTGCGGCCAGGGTGTTGCGGATGGTTGTGAATTTCATGCTTTTGCCTCCGGGAGAAAGTTGCTTTCGTGTGGTTGCGGGTCGGGATTCATGCTGTGAGCACTGCCTGACTGCTCACCCCCATTCGGTGATAGGCGGGGTGGGCGCTCAACCCTTGCTCCCCGTCATGGAAATTCCTTCAATGAACTGCTTCTGGGCCATGAAGAACAGGAGGATGATCGGCACGACTGCCATCACGGCGCCGGCCATCATCAGGTTCAGCTGGCTGCCGCTTTCCTCCACGAAGAAACGCAGGCCAATCGGCAGCGTGCGCATGGCCTCAGAGTTGGTGACGATCAGGGGCCACAGATAGTTGTCCCACTCGCCCAGGAAGATGAACAGGGTGATGGTGGCAATTGCCGGTCGGGCCAGGGGCAGCACGATCTGCATCAGGATGCGCATGCGGCTGGCACCGTCAAGCAGGGCGGCTTCCTCCAGTTCGCGCGGCACGGTCATGAAGAACTGCCGCAGGAAGAAGACCGCGAAGGCGCTGGCCAGAAATGGCGCCGCCAGCCCTTGGTACGTGTCGATCCAGCCGAGTTTGCTGGTAAGCAGGAACAGCGGCAGCATCGTAACTTCGTTCGGGATGATGAGCGTGGCCAGGTAAGCGGCGAACAGGAATTTCTTGAACGGAAACTGCAGGCGGGCGAAAGCGTAGCCGGCGAGGGTTGCCGTGAACACCTGCGCGAAGGTGATGATGAACGTGACGATGACGCTGTTCAGGTAAAAGCGCAGGAATGGCACCCGCTCGAACACCGTGCGGAAGTTCTCCCAGTGCAGTTCCGCTGGCCACAGCGTCGGCGGATAGGCGAATATTTCCTGGGGTGATTTGAGTGCCGTGCCCACCATCCACACGAACGGGAAGACGGTCAGCACGCTCATCACGATCAGCAGGATGTAAGTGCCGGAGGTGCCGAAGAATTTTCCGAGGCGGTAGCTTTTCATTCGTAGTGCACCCGTTTTTCAGCCACCTTCTGCTGGATGAATGCCAGTGTCAGCACAATCGCAAACAGGATGAATGACACCGCGGCACCCTGGCCGAACTTGAACTGCTGGAAAGTCAGGTCATACAGATAGAACACCAATACCTCCAGGCTGTTGAGCGGACCGCCTTCAGGTGCCATGACGTGCATGAGCGAAAACACTTTGAAGGAGTTGATGATGCCGACCAGCAGCACGAAATACGTGACCGGTGAGAGCAGTGGCAGCGTGATGTAACGGAACCGCTGCCAGCCTGAGGCGCCGTCAATTTCAGCGGCTTCATAGAAGACCCGGCTGATGTTCTGCAGCCCGGCCAGGAAGATCACGATGTTGTAACCCAGGCCTTTCCACAGCGCCACCAGCACCACCGAAGGCATGGCCAGGTTCGGGTCGTGCAGCCAGCGCTGGCTGGGCAGGCCCACGCTGTTGAGCAGCATGTTGAAGAAGCCGGTGCTGGGGTTGTAAAGCACCCGCCAGATGGCGGCCGCGGCAACCATCGACGTGACGACCGGCATGAACAGCGCCACCCTGAAGAAGCTCATGCCGCGCAGTTTCTGGTTGAGCAGCAGCGCGACGCCGAGTGACAGGACCATGTCGAGCGGCAGTTTCAGCAGCAGAAAATAGACGGTTGTCTTGAGCGCATTGAGGAAGTCGCCGGAGGTGATGGTGTTGGTGTAGTTCCTCAGTCCGACGAAACTGGTGGTGCCGGTGCCGACCTGCCAGTTGGTGAAGCTGATTCCGAACGCCCAGGCGATCGGAATGTAGATGAAAACAGCCAGCGCCAGCAGCGACGGAGCAAGGAACGCGAAGGCCAGCAGCATCTCCCGGCGGTTGGATGGCTTGCGGAAGTATGGCCTCAGGTCATCCAGCCAGGCAGTGAAGCGGGAGCGCTTCGGCATGGCAGTGACGTCAGCGGAACCGGACTGGTTCATTGCGCCTGTCCGCTCCTGAGTTCAAGCAGGCGCCGGGCAGTGCCGCTAAGGTCGAGTCCGTTCACCTGTTCAACCGTCTGCAGCCAGTCAGGATTGATGCTGGCCGAGCCGTGCAGGGCGCCGGCGATTGAGCCGGCCAGTGAGGCCAGGGTATCGGCGTCACCACCAAGATTCGCGGCCAGGCGCATTGCCTTGCTGGCGTCATCACCACTGAGTGCAACGAGACCGATGGCGGCCGGAACGAGCTGGTCGGCGTACATGTCCACCCCGATGAGCTCGTAAATATTGTCGAGAACCTGCTGCTCAGTCAGGGTGCGCACCCAGTTCATGACGTGCCGGACACGCGCCGCGAGCGGGGCAGACCAGCTCCAGTCACCGTGCTGCAGGCCGACTTCGGCACCCTGCATGGCGGCCGCGGCAACCTGACCGATATCGGCACCTTCGTGCAGTGCGGAGGAAAGCGCAAACGCCATTGCCATTGCGCCCGAGATTGCCCCTTTGGTGTGATGGCTGACCGCGCACGAGGCCACCACCTGGGCTTCAAGCTCGGCCCGGTCGGGCAGCGCTATTGCCAGGGCAGCCACGCGCATGGCGGCGCCGTTGCTGGTTCCGCCGCGGGGCACGCTTTCCAGTGCGACGCCCTGCTCCAATGCTTCGAGTGTTTTGAGTGTTGAAGGTCCCACGAAACGGTTGGCGACAACGCGGGGACTGCGGCCCCAGGCGAGCAGGCTGGCGGCCAGCGAGTCAGGCTTGATGCTGCCCTCGCTCAGAAGCAGGTCGGCCAGCAGCAGGGTGTGGTCGGTGTCGTCCGTCACCGAGCCGGGATCGAGCTTCGAGTGCGGATGGCGGCTGTCGGCCCGGATGAGACCGGTGATTGAGCCGTACCAGTCGCGGATTGTCTCACGCGTCAGGAACTCGGCTGGCATGCCCAGGGCGTCACCCACCGCCACGCCCGCCAGCGTTCCGTAAGCCCGGTCAATCAACTGTTCGTCGGCCTGTTGGCCGTGGAGCTGTGTCACTTGCCTGTACCTCCGGCCGGCCGGACTGTGCGGCAGGCATGCTGGATCAACCGTATCTGCGCACGGTCATGGCTTTGCAATGCCCACAGTGGATTGCCGTCGGCGCACAGCATCGCGCCGTCAGCAAAGCCTGTGAGACTGATGGTTTCGCCGGCACTCAGGCCGACGTAAGCAGTGCGTAACGGTTCGATTGCCGCGTGCTGTTCGGCGGTGAAACCGGCATTGACGAGGGGTGCCGTGGCCACCAGACAGCCTGCGGGCACGCCGGCTCCGGACGAGAGGCCAAGGCCGCCGATCAGCGCCTGGCCGCGCAGGTTGCCGGTGTTGCTGAAACCGACGACCACACTGCCCGCGTCCAGACCCCCGGCAACCACGACTTCACCGTTGGGGCCGGATTTGCTCACGCGCGCCGAAGCGCTTGCCAGTGCCTGCGGAGTGGCCTCCACCTGCTGGCCGCGCATGAAGGCGGCGGCGTCCAGGTTCACGAATTCAGCGCCCACGGTTCCGCAGATGGTGGTGCCCACAACCACGTCGTTGAACGCCAGGGCGACTTCAGCGTCCGGGGTTTGCACCTGCAGCGCACTCACGCCGGCAGTCTCGAATTCGCCGTCCGCGAGCAGCGCGAATTCATCCGCCTGGCAGCTGACCAGGGCTCCGGCATTGGTGGAACCGCTGCCGATACCCAGGATCGGCACGCTGCTGCCGTGAGAGTGCAGGGCCAGTGCGGCGTCCGCCAGGGTGCCGTCGCCGCCGACGACCACCAGCAGGTCAACCTGCCGGCGGGCAGCCTCGCGGGCTATCTGGCTGGTGGCGTTTCCTGAACCGTCCAGTGCAACAAGGACGGAATCAACCGCAGCATCGGCACCCAGTTCGCCTGCGGCGGTGATCACCTGCGCTGGAGCGAGTGCTTCCAGCACCTCGCGGGCGACCCTGATGTTGCGTTCCGCGCCGAGTCCGGCGCGGGGATTCACTGCCAGCGCAACCCGGCCGCCCCGGACGAGTTTCCCCGCCGGATCAACAGTCAGGGTTGCGCGTGTTGGAGTCATGCTGAGTGCACCCCGGCTTTACCGTGTACGGATTCGACAATTGCACCGACAGATGCGCGGGCGTCAGCGGAACGCCAGACGCTTCTGCCCATGGCAACTCCGGCTGCACCGGCGCCCAGTGCTTCGTCGATCGTGCCGGTCACCTGGCTCAGGTCGCGCTCACTGCCGCCGAGAATCACTACGGGCGCGAAGCAGGTTTCGGTGACCTGGCGGTACGTTTCAGGAGGTCCGGCGTACTTGGTCTTGATGATGTCCGCTCCCATTTCCGCGCCGATGCGGGCGGCCATGGTGATCTGCTCGATGGTCGGGTCGCCGCCGAAACCAAGCGGCAGCATTTCGGCCATCAGCGGCAGCTCGAGGGCGCGGCATTCAGTGGCAACCTCACCCAGCGTGCGCAGGCTTTTTGATTCATCATGAGTACCGCAGAAGCCCATCACTGCCACGGCGTCCGCGCCCATTCTGAGGGCGTCTTCCGGTGTTGCGATAAGGCTGGAAGAGCGTTCGACGTCGCCGATTGAGGTGGCGCCACCGTCGAGCCGGACAATGAGTCCGAGTGTGCCGAGGTGGCCGGCGAAGTGCCGGGCCCGGCCGGGTGTGGTGAGGATGGCGTCGGCACCGGCTGCACGGATGGCTGCCAGCAGCGAGGCAGGGTCATTCAGGTGGCCGAGGGGAAACATTCCGGGCAGGCCGTGGTCCATTGCCACAATGACGGTTTTGCCGTCGGCGCCGAAGATGTGGTTGAGGCGTACTGTTGTTCCTGTGCTCACTTTTCGCTCCTGTTGTGCTCAGCCGCCAGTCGCAGCACTTCTTCGGCTGCTTCGCTGTCGGTGATGAGTGTGTTGAGGTAACCACCGCGGGCTGCGCCGCGGATGGCTTCTGCCTTGCCTGCTCCGCAGGCGACGGCAATCTTCTGGGGAATGGCCCGGAACTGTTCCAGGGTGATGCTGAACAGATGGCCGAGTGCACCCTTTACGGGCGTTCCGGCTTCGTCAAAGAAGCGCATGCAGATGTCGCCCACCGCGCCGGACTGCTCGAGTGAGTCGAGCGCGTCCGCACTCATGTAATCGGCGAACAGCATGCGTACCTCCTGGCCCAGGTTCAGGTTGCCGAGGCCGATGAGGGCAACGTCCAGGTCCTGCCAGCTGGCGGTCACCTGGTTGACGTCTGCTGAAGCCATGAGTGATTCGTATGCTGCCTGGCTGTCGACAATTGCGGGCACGTAAAAAGTGCGCCAGGTGCCGCCGAGCCGTTCGGCTGCCACCCGCGCCATGTCGTGAACCTGGAAGCTGGGCGCTATTTTGCCGAGGCCGCCGAGCAGCGGAACAATCTGGGTGTGATATGGGCGGCTGAATTCAAGTGCCTGTGTCACGTCGTTAAGCGTGCGGCCCCAGCCCATGCCAAGGTTTACGCCGTCCTCGAGTGTTTCTTTCAGGTAACCGGCGGCGGCGTGACCGACGCGCTGACGGGTGTAGCTGGCGTCGCTGGAGCGGCCGGTGGTGACGACGACCTTCCCGATTCCGAGTGCCTGCTCGAGCTGGGTGGCGAGCAGCTGGTTGGTTTCGCCGGGGTCGACGATGGTGATCTGGACGATGCCGGCCGCACGTGCCTCCTGCAGGGCGCGCAGCACTTTGGTGCGGGAAACACCCATTATTTCGGCTACTTCTGCCTGGGTCCTGCCTTCTTTGTAATACAGGCTGGCGGCCTCATGCAGGAACCGTTCCCGTTGTGATGAAGAGCTGTTGAACATTTGCGCCTCACATTTGTGCAAGTATTGGGGCGAGTATAGCAAGCCAGCCGCGCCCGTCAACCCGGAAAGAAAAAAGCGGCCCCAGGAGGATCACAAAATGACCATTCGACACAAGCGTCTCGGCCGGCACGGCGTACTGGTGAGTGAACTCTGCCTGGGCACGATGAACCTGGGCTGGCACACCAGCGAAGCTGAAGCATTCGCAATCATGGACCGGGCGCTTGAACTCGGCATCAACTTCTTCGACACCGCCGACGTGTACGGCTGGACCGTGGAGCCCGGCTTCACCGAACGGCTGATCGGCAACTGGTTTGCCCTCGGCGAGGGACGGCGCGAAGCCGTCGTGCTGGCCACCAAGCTGTACAACCCCATGCGCCTGAGCGGCGCGCGGCCCGAACCGAACAGCGACACGCGCAGCCTGTCGGCCTACAAGATCCGCAAGCACTGCCACGCCAGCCTGAAGCGGCTGCAGACCGACCACATCGACCTGTACCAGATGCACCACATCGACCGCAGCAGCCCCTGGGACGAGCTGTGGCAGGCGTTCGATGTGCTGACGCAGCAGGGCAGCATCACCTACGTCGGTTCCAGCAACTTTGCCGGCTGGGACATCGCCACCGCCTGCCAGGAAGCAGCCAAGCGCAACAGCCCTGGTCTGGTCAGTGAACAGAGCGTCTACAACCTGCTGACCCGCAACGTGGAACTTGAAGTGCTGCCTGCCGCCCGCCATTATGGCCTCGGTTTCATCCCCTGGAGCCCGCTCGGCGGCGGTCTGCTCAGCGGCGCAGCCAGCCGCGACCGGGTGCGGCGCGACGACAAGTGGCTCAAGGCCCAGGGTGAGCATCTGCCCAAGCTTGAACGGTTTGAGGCACTGTGCAGCGAACTGGGTGAAGAGCCGGCCATTGTTGCCCTGGCCTGGCTGCTGCACAATCCGGTTGTGACCGCGCCCATCATCGGCCCGCGCACCATGGAGCAGCTTGAAAGCGCGGTCCGCGCCACCCAGGTTGAACTGTCCGAAGACGTTCTGCAGCAGCTGGACGAGATTTTCCCCGGGCCGGGTGAAGCACCGGAAGCGTACTCGTGGTGAGCAGCCCGCGTGACGCCGAAGCCGATGTGGT
>CAZPLV010000009.1:0-13353 GCA_964587295.1 uncultured bacterium | reverse complement strand
GCACCGGAAGCGTACTCGTGGTGAGCAGCCCGCGTGACGCCGAAGCCGATGTGGTGATAATCGGTGGCGGCATCGTGGGCCTGGCAACCGCCTGGGCGCTGATTCAGAAACATCCCGGACGCAGCGTAGTGGTGCTCGAGAAGGAAAACGAAGTCGCCCGGCACCAGACCGGCCGCAACAGCGGAGTGGTCCACTCGGGCATCTACTACGCACCCGGTTCACTCAAAGCAACTCTGTGCCGGGAGGGCGTGGACCTGCTCAAGACATTCTGCCGTGAGCACGGCGTGCTCTACGACGAGTGCGGCAAAGTGATTGTGGCCAGCAGCGAAGCGGAACTGCCCGCGCTGGAACGCCTGTTTGAGCGGGGCCAGCAGAACGCTGTACCCGACCTGCGCAAGATAGGGCCCTCCGAGTTGGCCGCACTGGAACCGCACGTACGCGGAGTTGCAGCCTTGCACTCACCAGCCACCGCGATTACTGATTACGTCGGCATCTGCCGCAAACTCGCCGAACTGCTGCCGCAGCATGGCGCACGCATAATGACCGGAGCGACAGTAACCGGAATCGACGCGTCCGGCACTGACGTGCATGTCAGCGGCCCCGGCTTCCGGGTGACCGCAGGGACTCTGATCAACTGTGCTGGCCTGCACTCCGACCGGATTGCACGCATGAGCGGCGCCGAACCCAGCGTACGGATCGTGCCGTTCCGCGGTGAGTACTTCATCCTCAGACCCGAGTACCGCTCACTCGTAAAAAACCTGATCTATCCGGTACCCAACCCCGACCTTCCGTTCCTGGGCGTGCACTTCACCCGCATGTTCAACGGCGAGGTTGAGGCCGGTCCCAACGCCGTCTTCGCCCTTGCCCGCGAAGGCTACACGATGGGCACCGTCAGTGCCCGGGACACGCTGGAAAGTACGCGCTTCCCCGGCTTCTGGCGCCTGGCGGCCAGGTATTGGCGGGTCGGCCTCTTTGAAATGCACCGCTCCGTGAGCAAAGCTGCCTTCGTCCGTTCACTGCAGAAACTCATCCCCGAAGTCAGCGCGGCCGCCCTGGAACGGGGTCCGGCAGGCGTACGCGCCCAGGCCATCAATGCCGCGGGTCAGCTGGTGGACGACTTTGCCTTCGCCAGGACGCACAACACACTTAACGTGCTGAACGCACCCTCACCGGCCGCCACTGCTTCGCTGGCCATCGGGCGCTATGTGGTTGAGGAGGCGTTTGGGCACGATCGGAATGATGCAGGGATTCCTGCCTGAACAATGCCAGGCTTCGTGTCAGCAGCAGCTTGGGCGGCAACCTCAGAAGTGCCCACCATCCACCGCCAGCACCTGCCCGCTGACCCAGCCGGACGCGTCTGAGGCAAAGAAGAGCACAGCGTTGGCAATGTCTTCCGGCCGACCCAACCGCCTGGTGGATATTGCGTTGACAAGGCGCTGCTGGCCCTCCTCGCCGTAGCTGGCCCACTGCCGTTCGGTGGTGGGGTTGGACAGGACGAAGCCGGGTGCAATGTTGTTGACTGTGATGCCATACTTGCCGACTTCATGCGCCAGCTGGCGGGTGAAGCCAATCTGGCCGGCTTTCGCGGAGGCGTAGGCCTGGATGCCGGTCAGACTGACGCGGAGGCCTGCGCCGCTGGAGATGTTGATGATGCGGCCGCCGCCGCGATTTTTCATGCCGGGCACGGCTGCCTGGGAGCAGTTGAAGGTTCCGGTCAGGTTCACGTCCAGGATTGCCTGCCACTGCTCGGCAGTCACGTCTTCAATGGGCTGGCCCACCTGACCGAGTACGCCGCCGGCCACGTTGACGAGAATGTCTGTGTCGCCAGCCTGCCGGAACAGTTCGGTCACCTGCTCGCGGTCTGAAACGTCTGTGACCACGCCCTGGGCGGAGGCCGCGCCGGCAGCCAGGCACGCCTGCACGCTCTGCTGCAGTTCGGCCTCACGGACGTCCGTCAGCCAGACGTGCGCGCCCTGAGCGGCAAAAGCGGCGGCGATGGCCCGGCCGATGCCGTGGGCAGCGCCGGTTACGACTGCGGTTTTGTCTGCGAAGTTCATGCGGTCACCATCCTGGATAGTTCTTCCAAATTCGTATCCGAGCAGGAGCGGATGCCGCCCTCAATCTCGGTGATCATGCGGTGGATTTCGGTTATCAGCGGCACGGGTGTTCCGGTGCGCCGGGCGATTTCCATGATGCCGCCCAGATGCTCGTCGGCTTCAGTCTTGCGCTTGTGAACGCGCAGATCGCGCCATACGCCGGAATGGCTTTTGGCGGAGCGCGCGTTGAAGGCGGACATGTCATCCAGCGAGGCATGTGCTGCGCGCTCGCCTGCTGCCGGACTGAATGCTGCGGGGTCGAAACCGTCGAACCGCTCCGGAGTGATTCCCTGCACGCTGGCAAGGTTCAGCACCTCGCGTGCAATTGCGGTGAACAGGTCGCGGTAGGCGGGCTGTGCGTAACAATCAGCGATGGAGCGGTCGGTCAGAGCGGTGGCGTAAATCATGCTGCCGACGGTGAGTTTGGCCCACAGGTAGCCCCAGATGTTGTCGGTGGTGGCCACGTCCGGTTCAAACGCTGCCAATGCGGAGTGCAGTTCACGCAAGCGGGTGCTGGATGAGCCATCCAGTTCCCCCAGCACGAGCGCACCGCGGCCGCCGTAGTGGATGACACCGGGGTCAGTGCGGTCGGCACCGAAGTTGACGAAGCAGCCCACGGTGCGGTGCGAACCAATCACCTCGGCAATCGTGGTTTCGTTCAGCCCGTTCTGGATTGACACGACGTAACCGTCTGCGGTGAGCAGAGGCGCAACGTCGTTCATTGCTCCGCGTGTGGCGTGCGCTTTTACGCACAGCAGTATGGTGTCGAACTGCCCGGTCACCTCCTCGGGCAGGAATACCGGGGCGGAAACTGCGGCCTCCTGAACCGGGCCAGTAATGCGCAGGCCGGAAGCGCGGATGGCGTCTATGTGGTCCTGGTCCCGGTCAATCAGCGTCACATCGTGGCCTGCCCGGATCAGGCCGGCAGCAATCGGCCCGCCAATCGCGCCCGCGCCTACCACCGCCAGCCGCAGTGATGCTCCGCTCACTCAGCCCAGTTCCCTTCCAGCAGAGCGCGCGTCTCGGCAACACCCGTTTCCCAGAGCTGCAGCATGTCCTCGTCCGGCATCTGGTAAGCGCCGCCGCAGTTGCCGTCGCCCAGGCCGTCGCGCAGGTCCCCGGGATTGAGGCTGCGCAGCAGGTGCATGGGGAAGGCCGGTTTCTCGCCGGTGGGGGCGCCGGCAGAAGCGATCCGGGTCCAGGGGAAGTTCTCGACCCACGAGCCGTGCGAACCCACAGCGGCGATGCGCTGGGCCACCGCAACCGTTTCCGGAGCGGCAAACCAGTTGTGGAAGCGGATGGTCATTTCGGGGTGGTCCATGACGTACTCCTGGGCCAGTGCGGCTGCCGGCTGGTTGCCGCCGTGACCGTTCACTATCAGGACGCGGCGGAAGCCGCTGCGGCGCATGCTGTCCAGCAGGTCGCGGATGACCTGAACGTACGTTTCTACCCGGAGGGTGGCGCTGCCCGGGTATGCCTGGAAGTACGGCGCCAGCCCGTAGGGCAGGGCGGGGAAAACCGGCACGCCCAGGGGTTCGGCCGCGTCAAGCGCCACGCGTTCGGCCAGGATCATATCGGTGGCCAGGCTCAGGTAAGCGTGCTGCTCCACGCTGCCCAGGGGCAGGATGCAGCGGTCGTCACTGCGCAGGTATTCGTCGACCTGCAGCCAGGTCATGTCAGAAATCTTCATGTTTACTCCAGTACTTGAATGCCGGCGGGCCGAAGCGCGCGCCGTGGTTGAAAAGTTCATTCGTTCCAGTAATCAGCGGGCAGGCTCAGCTGCTCCAGGGTGCGGGCAATTGCCAGCGCACGTGCGTCCTGACCGTGGCGGGTGATTACCTGCAGGCCGATTGGGCAGCCCTGGACCTTGCCGAGAGTGAAAGACACGGCTGGATGGCCGCTCAGATTGAAAGGCGCAGTGCGGCGACCCTCGGAGTCACCTGCGTCCGAGCCGATGGCGGGATCCTCTTGCGGGGCGATCCATGGTGCAGTCGGCACCAGCAGCGCATCGCAATCCTCAAGCAGCGCGTCCAGCGCGGAGGAAAGCTGCCCCTGATAGCTGCGGGCCGCAAGGTAATCAACCGCGGTGACGCCGTAACCTGCCTCAAGCTGCTCCCGGGTTGCTGAAGCGTAGCCGGCAGCCTGCCCGGCAAAGAACGCGTCGTGCGCAAAGCTGGCCTCGGCCCCGACCAGCGCCAGCAGATGGCGGTCGCAATCGGCCAGCAGTTCAGCATCAACTTCCGGCAGCTCGGCACCGGCGGCGGTGAATGTGCGCAGTGCGTTCTGCGTTGCCTGCCGGACATCCGCCTGCATGTCACCGCCGCCGAAATAACGGCTGAGCAAACCCAGGCGCAACGAGTCCGGCGCTGGCGGCGCAATGGTCTCATCGCCAGTGAGTGCGGTCCAGACGAGCGCCAGATCGTCAGCCTGCTGGGCGATCGGCCCTACGTGATCGAGCGACTCGGAGAGGGGAAACACACCGTCGAGCGGCAAGCGCCCGTACGTCGGTTTCAGGCCGGCAACACCGCAATAGGCGGCGGGAATCCGGATTGAACCGCCGGTATCGGTGCCAATGGCCGCGAAACACATGCCCGCCGCAACGGCTGCTGCACTGCCTCCGGACGAACCGCCCGATGTGCGGCTGCTGTCCCACGGGTTGTTCGTCTGCCCGAACTCGGGGTGGACGATGCCGTAGGCGTATTCCAGCAGGTTGGTCTTGCCGATTATCAGAGCACCGGCCTCGCGTAGTCTGGCAGTTATGGCGGCGTCTCCCGCCGGACCAGACGGGGGTCTGGCAAGTGACCCGTAGGTGGCGGCGTGACCGGCAACTTCGATGTTGTCCTTTAGTGCAATGGGCACGCCGTGCAGTGGCCCGCGCCAGTTGCCTGCGCGCAGTTCACGTTCGGCTGCGAGTGCAGCCTTGCGGGCACTGTCAGCCCACACCGAGATGAACGCGTTCAACCGGTCGTTGCCGCTGGCAATCCGCGCCAGCGCTTCCTCCACCAGCTGCACCGGAGATTCGTCGCCGCTCCGCAGGGCAGCTGACAGTTCATTCAGCGGCGTGAGTCGCATCAGTTGGCATTTCCTTTCGGATCAAGGGCGTCGCGCAGGCCGTCGCCGATCAGGTTCAGCGCCAGCACGGCCAGGAAGATGGCGGTGCCGGGAGCCAGCGCCATCCACGGCTGGGTTCCCAGGTAGCCGCGGGCGGAGTTGAGCATGCCGCCCCAGCTTGGCGCGGGCGGTTGGACGCCCAGACCCAGGAACGACAGGGAAGACTCGGCCAGCACGGCCGTTACGAGGGCAAGTGAGGACTGCACGATGATTACGCCCAGGATGTTGGGCAGGATGTGGCCGAACAAGGTGCGGTTGCTGCGCGCACCGAGTGAGTAGGCAGCCTGGACGTAGTCGCGGCTGCGTTCGCTCAGCACCTGCCCGCGCGTGATCCGCGCGAACGGCGGCACCGAGATTATGGCTATTGCGATGATGGTGTTCTGCAGGTTGGGGCCCAGGATGGCGGCCAGGGCTATCGCCAGCACCAGGAAGGGCAGGGCCAGCATGGCGTCCATTATTCGCATGATGATTTCGTCGAACCAGCCGCCGGTGTAACCGGCGATCATGCCAAGAGTGCTGCCGATGAGCGCGGCAACGAGAACGCTGGCCAGGCCAACACTCAGTGAGGTGCGGGCGCCGTACAGGACGCGGGTCAGCGTGTCGCGGCCCAGTTCATCCGTACCCAGCCAATGCTCGGAGCTGGGGCTGGTCCGCAGTTTGGTGAAGTCCACGTCGGTTGGGGCGTAAGGGGTGATGAAGGGAGCGAATAGTGCCAGCAGCACGAATACGGTGAGTATGACGAGTCCGCCAACTGCCAGCCGGTTACGCATGAAACGCGCCAGCGTTTTGGGCAGTTTGCGCTTCGCGCGCCGTTCAGTAACCATTGAAACGTCCTGTGCCATCAGCTGTACTTAATCCGCGGATCGGCTGCCGCATAAAGAATGTCGACGAAGAAGGATACGAGGAACACGGCTATTGCTGCCATAAGCACCACGCCCTGGACCACCGGCAGGTCACGGGTTGCGACCGCGTCCACCAGCAGCCGGCCGAAGCCCGGGATACTGAAAATCTGCTCTGTGATGATGGCGCCCCCCAGCAGGGTGCCGAGTTGCAAGCCGAATGTGGTGATAACGGGAATCATCGCATTGCGAAGTCCGTGTCTGAAAATAACGCCGCGGTTCGGCACGCCCTTGGCTGAGGCGGTGCGGATGTAGTCCTGATTGAGTGTTTCCAGCAGGCTGGTGCGCAGATAGCGGGTGAGGATTGCCCCCAGTCCCGTGCCCAGGGTAATGGCGGGCATGATCATCAGCGACAGGTTTCGCAGCGGGTCCTCGGCCAGACTGACGAAGCCGCTGGCCGGCACCCAGCGCAATTGCACACTGAAAGCAAAGATGAGCAGGATGCCCAGAAAGAAGTTCGGCAGGCTGATGCCCACCAGTGAGCCCAGGGTGACGGCGGTGTCCAGTGGCTTGCCGCGGTAAATGGCGCTGATGGTGCCCGCCGGAACCGCTATCAGCAGTGCCACCAGCATGCTGAGTACGGCCAGCTCCACCGTGGTGGGCAGCTTGGTCAGGATGAGCCTTGTTACCGGAGTGTTGTCCACCAGGCTGTTGCCCAGGTCGCCACGCAGAACGTCGGTGAGCCAGATTGCGTACTGCGTGGGGATGGGCCGGTTAAGACCCATCTCCTCGCGCAGTTCCGCCACTGCCTGTGGCGTGGCGTACTCACCCAGCATCAGCCGGGCGGGGTCACCAGGCAGGAAGCGCACCAGGCCGAACACCAGCAACGTCACGATGAACAGCGTCGGAATCGTGGTGACGAGTCGGCGTAGTGCGAAGCCGATCAACGCAGGCTGACTCCGTGGAAGCGGATGGTGCCGTCAGGAATCAAGGCGATGTCCTGCAGGCTGTCGCTCACACCGATCAGGTTCTGCTGCTGGATGGTGAAGACCATCAGGCTCTCGTCAACCACGATGTTGGCCACCTGATGATAGAGCTGCTCACGGGCTGCAGGATCCATCTCGGCGCGGGCGTTTTCGAGCAGTTCGTCCAGGCGCTCATCGCTGTAACCGCCCCAGTTCAGGTTGCCGTCAGTATGGACGAACGGGTAAAACTGCGGATCAGGGTCGATGCGGCCGCTCCAGCCGACGAGAGTGGCGTCGAAATTGTGGTTGTTCACGACGTCGGTGTAGGGGCCGGCTTCCATCTGTTCCAGCGTCACGTTGAAACCGGCCTGGGTCAGGACGGCCTGCCAGAACTGGCCGTGCAGGTTTTCGTGCGGCAGGATCAGCAGGGTGAACTCGGTACCGACAGCGTCAACTTCCTCGAGTGCGGCCCGGGCTGCTTCCAGGTCAAAGGCGGGCGCCCTGAGCTCGGGGTTGTAGCCTCCGGTGTTCGGCGGGAACGGTCCTTCAAGCGGCATCACTGTGTCTTCGTAAACAACGGTGGCGATGGTCTCGCGGTCAAGAGCGTGCGCGAGTGCGCGGCGGATCGGCTCCGAATCAAAGGGCGGGCGGGTGACGTTGGGGACCAGCGCGCGCCAGCCAAGGTGGTCGTACAGCACCGCGCTGTAGCCATTTGCTGCGTCGACGGTGCCGACATCCTTGCCTTCCAGCGGCACGATAATGTCAACGGCGCCGGACAGCAGGTTGGCTGTGCGGACATCGCCGTCGGGGAACGGACGGAACACGAGTTCCTTGATTTCGGGTGCGCCGCCCCAGTAGTCCTCGTTCGCGTGCAGCGTCAGGTGGTTCTGGCGTTCACGGTCGTGATAGACGTACGGGCCCGAACCGACCGGCGCGGCGACGAAGTTATCGCCAGCTGCCTCGGCTGCAGTGGGGCTGACAATGGCGCCGCCGTTACCGCTCAGTACAGCCAGGAACGCTGCATTGGGGCGGTCCAGCGTGATTTCAATGGTGTGTGAGCCGGTGACTTCCAGGTTGGAAATGCTGGAAAGCTCATCCGCGCGGGCGCTGCCGGGCGTGCTCAGGTTGCGGTTGAGCGTGTAGCGCACTGCTTCCGCGTCAACCGGAGTGCCGTCATGGAAGTTCACGCCTTCACGGATCTGCAGCGTGTACACCAGACCGTCGTCACTGACTTCCCAGCTGGTGGCCAGCAGCGGCACGATATTGAGGGATTCATCGATGTCGACCAGGCGGTCAAAGATCTGATACGTGACACTGCGGTCCGAGAACGCCTGGCTGTACAGCGGGTCGATGTTTGGTGGATCCTGGTGCAGGCCAATACCCACAGTCTGGGCGATTGCTCCGCCACAGAACATGGCGAAGGCAGCGAATGTACCTGCTATGAGCGTGCGTTTCATCTTTCCATCTCCTCCAGGTCAGTTGCTCCCGCACCTGCCAGCCATT
Organism: uncultured bacterium; assembly: GCA_964587295.1. GTDB lineage: Bacteria > Deinococcota > Deinococci > Deinococcales > Trueperaceae > CALDPK01. The sequence continues at coordinate 4,839 of CAZPLV010000009.1, read as the reverse complement.
CGATGAATGCCCAGGGTGTGTGTTGGTATCCGCACATCGGGAATTGCGGATATGGGTGTCAGTAGAACCCGAGCAGTTGTGACAGTGGAACTATACACGCAGGCTCGCGAGCGGTCAACGCAGCCCAGGAGAAATGTACACAGTATTCACTGAAATGCCGGTATAACACCGTTCCAGAAGGTAACAATGGGTAATTCCATCCGCAACTCCACCCACACGGGCCTGCAACCGGCTGTTATACTTCGCGATAACACCAGAATTGTCCGGTATGGCGAATGCCGGATTACCTGAAAGAGGATTGCGCATGGGTGCATACGAGCAAGTTCAAAGTCACATCTCTGAAGTCAACGACATCCTGAATGCCGTGAACCTGCTGACCTGGGACTCACGCGTATGCATGCCGGCCAGTGGCGCCGGACCCCGGGCGAATCAGCTGGCAACACTCACGGCCGAAGCGCACCGCCGGCTGCTGGATGCACGCTTCGTGGACCTGGTTCAGGCCGCCCGTTCAGAACTCGGGACTGGCATAACGGACCTGCAGCGCCGAACCCTGGACACCGTGGATGAGGCAATCGCGTACCACAGTGCGGTACCGCCTGCACTGGTTACGGAGCTGGCGCTGCTCAAAGGACGAGCCAACCAGGCCTGGCTTGACGCAAAGGAAGCGGATGACTTCAACAGTTACGCTCCGGTGCTTGAAGAGCTGATCAACCTGAAGAAGCAACTGGCCAGGCTGACCGGGGACGGCCGACCGCTCTATGACGCCCTGCTGCGGGAATACGAGCCCGGCATGACCAGCGAACGCCTGCTGGGCCTGTTTGCGGAAATCAGGGGACCGCTGCAGGACATCATCAGCAATTCAGCAGCTAACCCTGCGCCCCGCACAGACTTTCTGCGCCGCAGCTTTGACGTTGCCGCGCAGAAGGAATTCGCACTGGAAATTGCTGCCCGGTTCGGCTATCGGCTCGAGAACGGCCGGGCGGATTCCGCACCGCACCCGTTCGAGATCAGTTTCACGCCCGCCGACGTGCGCATCACCACCCGTTATGACCAAAACAACCTGCCCATGTCGCTGTTCGCCATGTGGCATGAAGCGGGCCACGGCATGTACGAACAGGGAGCTGCAGCCGAGCATGTCCGGACGGCCATGAGTACCGACCTGATCGGGCTTTACGCGGTGGCCGGGACCAGCTACAGCATGCATGAAGCGCAGAGCAGGCTGTGGGAGAATTTCGTGGGCCGCTCCGCCACTTTCTGGGACAATCACTTCCCGCAGCTGCAGGCGAAATTCCCGGAGCAACTGCAGGACGTGAGCGCTGAGGAGTTCTACCGGGCCGTCAATTACGTGCAGCCCTCTCCGGTCCGCATTCAGGCCGACGAGGTAAGCTACCACCTGCACATCATGCTGCGAACGGAACTGGAAATTGCGTTGCTCAAGGACGAGCTCGCGGTGGCGGACCTGCCGGATGCCTGGCGCGAAAAGACCAGGGATTACCTCGGACTGGAGCTGACCGGGGACCGGTTGGGCGTCCTGCAGGACATCCACTGGGCGGCTGGCCTGTTCGGCTCCTTCCCGACCTACACGCTCGGCACGCTCATGGCGGCTCAACTGTTCGAAGCGGCAGTGGAGCAGAATCCGGCGATCAATACCGCCCTCAATCAGGCTGAATACTCGCCGCTGTTCGACTGGTTGAGCCAGAACATCTATCAGCATGCACGCCTGTACTCATCGGACGAACTGCTGGTCAGAACAACCGGCCGGTCCCTTGAGTCAGCGCCGTTCCTTAGGTACCTGGCAGCCAAACACTCGTAAACAGGTGGTGACACACAGGTGAAATTCCAGATTGACCGTGAAGTCCCGGTGGCACTCGCCTTGCAGCTGCAAGGCCAGATTGAATACGCGATTGCGTACGGTGAGCTGACCGCCGATGAGCAGATGCCAACGGTACGGGAACTGGCCGCTGAGCTGGAGATTTCGCCCGTGACCGTCTCCGCCGCTTACCGCGTGCTGCAGGACAAGAAGCTGCTGGTGACGAAACCGGGACAGGGCACGTTCGTGTCATCACGTGCCCGGGCCAACCGCGCGACGCAAGGCACGGAAACACACCGGCAGCTGGACCGGCTCATGCAGGTGGCCGCGTCCGAGAACATCGACACCGCCACGCTCATCAACATGATTCAGGTCCGCAGTGCGGCTGCCAGGCTGCCGGCCGTGCGCATCCTGTTCGTTGGCCTGTTCGGTGAGGCCACTGCCTATTACGCCGGTCACATCCGGCGCATCCTGAACGCCAGTGACGTCATAACGCCCGTACTCATGAGTGACGAGACCTGGCCCGCGCAGGCGGCCGAGCATGATCTGGTACTGACATTTGCGCATGTGCTGGTGGAAGTCGAGAGTCAGCTTCAAGTCGCCCGACCGGTGGAGGCCGTGCGCTTCATTCCGTCGAAGGACACGCGCAACCGTATGGCGATGATCGAGCCGGGTGCCCACGTCGGTGTGGTCGCCACCTATCCCCAGTTTTCGGTGGTGCTGAAACGCAGCGTCAGCCGCTACGCGCCACATGCCCGAGTCACTGCTTCAACCATGCTGGATGATCCGGACGCGCCGCACAAACTGCGTAACTGCGACACCGTGGTGTACGCAACCGGAGCCAGCAGTATCCTGCCGACCCTGCCGCCTCATATCGACACTTTTGAGTTCCGCCATATGCCCAGCATCGGCGACCTGCGAGAATCCGCAGGACCGCTGATTGCCCAGATTCGCCGCAACAAACTTAATGAACAGTCACTGGAGCCTGCCTGAATGTCTGACCATCCCCTGAACGACTGGATTGAAGCAAACTTTGATAAACACTTGAGTGACCTGATGGAACTGGTGCGAATCCCGTCCGTCAGTGCCCAGAAGGAACATGAAGGCGACGTGCTGGCAGCCGCGCAGTTCATCGCCAGCTACCTGCGTGAGGCCGGACTGGAATCGGTGGAAATCATGCCGACGGCAGGCAACCCTGTCGTTTTCGGCTCACAGCAGGTGTCTGCCACTGCTCCTACCGTGTTGATCTACGGCCATTACGACGTGCAGCCACCCGAGCCGCTCGGGGAATGGCACACCCCACCTTTTGAACCGCAGCTGCAGGACGGACTGATCCGTGCCCGTGGCGTGTCGGACGACAAGGCGCCCATGTTCATAGCGCTGGCAGTGACCCGTGGTTTCCTGGAGCTGGGAGGCTTGCCCGTCAACATCAAGTTCCTGCTGGAAGGCGAAGAGGAAGTGGGCAGCCCCAGCCTGGAGGCCTTCCTGACGGACAATGCGGAGCTGCTGAAAGCAGACATGGTGCTGTCCGCCGATGGCGGCATGTGGCTGCCGGACGTGCCGACTGTCGTGAATCAGTCACGCGGACTGGTTTCACTTGAGTTCAGTCTGCGTGGGGCCGCCAGCGATCTGCACTCCGGACGCCACGGCGGCGGTGTGGCCAACCCGCTTCACGCCATGGCGCGGCTGGTCGCAGGTCTGCATGATGAGGATGGTCGCGTGACCGTTCCTGGCTTCTACGACGGCGTGACTGAACTGAACGCTGCCGAAAAGGAGCAACTGCGGGCGCTGCCCTTCAGCGATGAACAGTACCTGCAGGACGTCGGCGCGCCCGAGCTGTTCGGCGAGGCTGGCTACAGCACCCTGGAGCGGCACTGGTACCGGCCAACCCTGGAGCTTAACGGCATGTGGGGCGGCTATCAGGGCGAGGGCAACAAGACGGTACTGCCGGCCGAGGCGCATGCCAAAATCACCTGCCGGCTGGTGCCCGGCCAGGAACCTGATTTGATTGCAGCGGCGCTGCGGGAGCACGTACGGGACCTGACTCCGCCGGGCGTGACCCTGGAACTGCATCCCGGCGGGCATGGCGCCCGGGCCTACCGTGTGCCGCCCGAACATCCCGGTCTGCAGCTGGCTGTGGACGTCCTTCGCGACACGTTCCAGCAGGAGCCGATACTCGTAGGCATGGGCGGAACCTTGCCCGTGAGCGAGCAGTTCCAGCGGATCCTGGGTATCAGCACGATTTTCTTCTCGTTCGCCGTCGGCGACGAGAACATCCACGCACCCAACGAGTTCTTCCGGCTGGAGCGCCTGCGGTTGGGGATGCAGGCGTGGGCCGATTACCTGAACAGAATAGCGAGAGTGTGGCAGTGATTGAACAGTTTATTGAGCTCATGGAACAGACAGAGGACTTCAGCTGCCTGCTGGCAGACCATCCGGAGTTCACATACTCCGTGACGAACACCATCGGCCCGATCGGCGGTCCCGCGCAGAAGATGTGCGGCAGGGCATTCACTGTCCGCACCCGCGGCGTGGACCTGTCAGCAGTGTTCACTGCTCTCGAAGAAGCACCCGCCGGAAGCGTGCTGGTCATTGACGCGCAAGCCAACATGTCTGCGGCCTTCACCGGGGAGCGGGTCTGCCTGCGGGCGGCCGAACGGGGACTGGCCGGCATCATCATCGACGGCTGTTGCCGTGACATCGAAGGAATTGCGCGGCTTGGTTACCCCGTTTACGCCCGGGGCAGCCACCCGGCGCCCGCTCCACGCACCGGTACCGGCGTGGTCGGTGTGCCAGTGGTGTGCGGCGGAGCGGTGGTCCAGACCGGCGACCTGGTGGTCGCCGATGCAAGCGGCATCGTCGTGGCGCCCGCGGCTGGGCTCGAGGAGTTACATCGCGCGATTCTGCAGGAAAGTCCGGCTGAGTGACCGGGTGGGTGCACTCAGCCTGACGAGCATGCCTCGAAAGTGACTGCCGAGCCCCTTGAACTCTCAGCCCGCATATGCTCAAGTCTACTAGTGCACACAACG
>CAZPLV010000008.1:0-26360 GCA_964587295.1 uncultured bacterium | reverse complement strand
ACTGAGGACAACATGGTTCGCATCGACATGTCCGAGTACATGGAGAAGCACGCCGTGTCGCGGCTGATCGGGGCACCTCCGGGCTACATCGGTTACGAGGAGGGCGGTCAGCTGACGGAAGCCGTGCGCCGCCGTCCCTATTCGGTGATCCTGTTCGACGAGATCGAGAAGGCCCATCCTGACGTGTTCAACGTACTGCTGCAGCTGCTCGATGACGGCCGGCTGACTGACGCGCAGGGCCGTACCGTTGACTTCCGCAACACTGTGGTGATCATGACAAGCAACCTGGGCTCGCCGCAGATACTGGAAGCCAGCCGCGCGGGCAGCGACTTCGAACAGATCCGCAGCGGCGTGATGCAGACACTTCAGCAGAATTTCCGGCCGGAATTCCTGAACCGCATTGATGACATCATCGTCTTCCATCCGCTTGCCCAGGAGCAGGTGATGGAGATTGCCCGGCTGCAGCTTCACTTCCTGCGCGGCCGCCTGGAAGAGCAGCGGATTGCCTTTCACGTCAGTGATGGTGCGCTGCAGCAGCTGGCCCGCTCCGGCTACGACCCGGTCTTCGGCGCCCGCCCGCTCAAGCGCGCGATCCAGCAGCTGGTTGAGACACCACTGTCGCGCAAGCTGATTGGCGGCGAAATCAATGACGGCGACTCGGTAACCCTGGAGGTGAGCGGCAACGGTGAACTCGGCTTCACGGTTGCCGCGGCCGGACCTGCCAACTGACTCCCCCCGAAGCGGATTCTTGTGACCGTGGCAGACGTGTTCTGCCACGGTCACCCTGTTCACATCCTGTTCGAGCCCAGGATAGGGCATAATGGGGTCAGAAATTTGCAATTCAGGAGTTGTCTGCCGGGATTGCCTGTTTCTGGGGCTGTTCCCGGCCGCCTTGGTGCAGGCCGGAACAGGGGGAGGAACAAACATGAAGAGAACATTGCGCCTGCTGGTGTCTGTGGGGGCCGCGGCATTGCTGCTTGTGGCCTGTCAGGGCATCCTCGACAACGAAGCGCCGGTGGTGGCTATTCTCACGCCAGCGGATGGCTCAACCGTTCAGGTCGGTGACACCGTCGACATCAGCGGTAGCAGCAGCGACAACGGACAGGTCCGCCAGGTGAGCGTAACCGTGGGCGGCGAGCACCTCACCACCACGGTTCCTGATGAGACCGGCGCGTGGTCAGTCGTCTGGCAACCTGCTGAACAGGGTGACACCACCATCACGGCTACAGCGGTCGATGCGGGCGGAAAAGGCTCCAATCCGGCCTCGGTGACGGTCACCGTGACCGGGGATCCGACCGTGCCGGGCAGTGTGACCGGAACTCTGCGTCGAGAGGTGCCCGAAGCACCTGCCGCAGCTGGCCCGGCAGCCAGTGCCCGTGGTTCCATCGAGCCGGGCCAGCTGTTCATAGCCTTCGCCAACGGCCGGCCGGAAGTTCAGCTCGGCACGGCCTCTGCCGATCTTGATGCGGCTGCGGCAGAAGGATTCAGCTTCCGTGCGGACGGCAGCTTCAGCTATCAGGGACTGGCGTTCTCGCAGGCGCGTGCCTATCCGGTTGAGTCGGGTCTGGCGCTTTACACGTTCCCCGGACTGAGTGAGGCGGAAACCTGGGACCTGGCGGAGGAACTGGAACGCCGCAGCACCGTGCGTGCTGCCATACCCAATCTTATCGTCCACAGCCAGCAGGTCACACCGGACGATCCGCTCTATGCCTACCAGGCCTGGCATTATGAGCAGCTGAACCTGCCCAATGCCTGGGAGCTGGAAGACGGTGCAAGCGCTCCGGTCCATGTTGCCGTTCTTGACACCGGCAGCTATCCGCATCCGGATATCGCCTGGGCGGCAACAGGTGTCAACCTCGTGAATTTCAATGGAGTGGGACCCTCAGAAGGCGCCATGGAGGACCCGGGCACCATTTTTCCGGGTTCCCCACACGGCACCCATGTTGCCGGCACCATCGGTGCGCTGACCAATAACGGCGACGGTGTCGCCGGTGTCAACTGGCATCTGGAACCGATTCCGGTGAAAGTTCTGGGGCAGACCGGCAGCGGAAACTTCGCAGGAGTCTTTGAAGGGCTTTTCTGGGCAGCGGGCTTTGACTTTGACTACTACGACGGACACGTCAACCCGAATCCGGCACAGGTTGCGAACCTGAGCCTCGGCGGCCTGTGGGGCGACGTATGTCCACCTGAATTCAATGAAATCTTTGAACTCGTCTACCAGCTGACAGGGATGGTCACCGTCGTTGCCGCGGGCAATGACGGCTCACCGGCCAACCCGTTCATGCCGGCCGCCTGTGACGCGGTCATCACGGTCGGTGCCACCGGTCCGACCGGCGCCCGTGCCTACTACTCCAACTACGGCAGCCAGGTTGACGTATTCGCCCCCGGCGGTGACGCCGACTACCCGCATCCGCATCCTGACTTTTCAGAAATCACCTTTGCCGGTGTGCTGAGCACGGACTGGGATGTCGCCAACATGACTGACGCTCCCTCCTATGGCTTCAACCAGGGCACCAGCATGGCCGCCCCGCATGTCGCCGGTGTGGTCTCACTCATGCTGGCCCAGGATCCCGGCCTGAGCCGCGAGGAAATCCGCGAAAGGCTGCATGCCGCTTCCTACCCGCTTACCGAGACTGAATGCGGCTTTGTGGCTCCCGGTCTTGCCGGGCTGAACCAGTGTGGCGCAGGTCTGCTTGACGCTGAGGCAGCACTGCTGGGCATCGAGGTTCTTGCTACCACGGCCAGCGTATGGGCCGTGCCGTTCAGCGGTGGGGACGCACCGGAAATCGGCTACAGCAACCTCGGCGACCTTGATCTCATCACTTCATACCGGGCATCCGGCACTGCCCAGGCGGACGGCAGCTTCGAGTTTGAGTTCACGGATCTTCCGCCCGGCAGCTACGTGCTAGTCGGCCTCGAGCAGCGCAACGCAGACACCGGAGTCGGCACGACGGACCGGCTGGCAACCCAGGTCATCGAACTGGAAGCCGGTGGTGCTGTTGATGTTGAACTGGAAGTGACTCCGCTCTATCTGCTGCTGCGCTGAAGCGGATTCAGCAGAGCGTTGCGGCCGGCTCTGAAGTGCAGGGAGCCGGCCGCTCCCGTGCAGGCAGACTGAGTCAGCGGGGACCGGCGGCGAGGACGCGGAAGCCGGCTTCCTGCAGCTGCTGCTGTCCCTCTTCAATCAGTGCCCATTCCAGAGCGGCCGTCAGGATGGCCTCGCGGCACCAGACCCGCAGTCCCAGCCGGGCGGTGTCGTAAGACAGTGAGGTCACCGGGCAGTCGATCACGCTTTCGCAGTGCGGATGCTGGTCCGCAATTTTCAGAAGCAGTTCCCGGGCCTGTTCAAAATCCTTGAGCGCAACCGTGAACGGCACGGTGATCAGCACCCGTTTGCTGGTGTGGGTCAGATTCACGGTCACCTGGTTGGCAATGAGTGCATTGGGGACAACCACCCGGCGCCGGTCCAGCGTGCGCAGCACCGTGTAGCCGAGAGTCACGGCTTCAACCACACCGGTTTCCACGCCCGTGGGCGCGTTCACCTGGATTCGGTCGCCCACCCTGAACGGGCGGTAGAGCAGCAGGGAGACGCCGGCAATGAAATTACTCAGGGTGCTTTGTGCCGCAAGGCCGATCACCACGGAAGCGATACTGACGCCGGCCAGCAGGGCAGTGCCCAGCGTCCTGAGCTGGGGCACCGTCTGGGCAAAAATGGCGATTGCGACCAGCCAGACGACCACCTGGGCGAACTGCTGGAGGAAGGTGACCGAGGTCCGGTCGACGGTAAGGCGTGTGCTGTCCCTGCTGGCCGCCTGACCGAGTGCCCGGATTGCGCGGGTCACACCCCAGGCGACGGCAAAGATGACCGCGCCGAAAAGCAGGGCGCCCTGGGCGGTTGCGGGATTGAGTAAGCCCGTCAGGAAGGTGCTGACTGTATTCTGACCGTTCATCTGACAAGTCTACATTGACGGCTCGTTCGGGTCCCTGCGTGCTAACGTGCGCTCATGCGCAGGCGTAACGACAACCACCTGTTCAAGGCGCAGCGCGCACTCGCCTCAGGTGACATGGACGAGGCGCTGCTGATACTCAACCGGGCCCTTGAGAACGAAACTTCACCCCGTGGCCGGCAGAAACTGCTGCTGGAACTTGCCGCCTGCTATGTTCTCTCCGGCGATGAGTGGCTGCAGCTTGCGCTGGCAGCTCTGGACAGCGCCGAAGCCGAGGGAACTGACAGGGAATCGTCGGGCATTGCAATCGCACTGCGGGCCGAGATAGCCGCCCTGATGGGTGAGAGCGGACCGCTGGTTGAGGACCAGATCAACAGGTTGGGCACGGCAGGTGACGCCCGCACCCAGTTTCACGCCGCCAGTGCTTTGCTGCTGGTCGGTTACAGCGAGGCTGCACTGCAGCGGCTCGAACGCGCCCAGCAGCTCGGCCTGCCGCTGCATCTGGAGTGGCGCAGCTGGTCACTGACGGGCGTGGCAGAGGAGCAGCTTGGTGACTTTGAGGCGGCTTCGCGCTCAATCAGCCAGGCTGTGAGCACCGCCCCGCCGGGTGAAAGCCTGAATCTGGAGAAACTTGCCCTGGCCGACTGCCTGCTGGAACTGTCGGATGCAAAGGCCGCTGCCACCGTACTGGCAGGGCTGGACCGCACCGGACTGAAGCGCCATGACGACCGGGTTCACCTGCTGTGGCTGCAGGCCCGCACGGAGCAGCTGCTGGGCAACCCCGGGCTGGCGATCCAGTATTACCGGCAGGCGCGCACCAGTCTCGGAGACGCCAGCCACCTGCCGCCCGGAGCCCCGTTTGACTACTACAGCCTGACGCTCAGTGAGGCGCAGCTGCTGGCGGACCAGGGCAGCTATCCGGATGCAATCAGCACATACCGGGAAGCCCTGCGGACCAGTCCGGCGGCGCATGAGTCCCTCACGCGGCACGAGCTTGCGGTCGTGCTGAGCGAAGCGGGCCACTTTGACGAAGCGCGTGCTGAGCTGCACCCCGTTCGCCATGACCTGGATTACGAGTGGCGGGCAGAGGCAGTCGCAGAGCTGGCCGAACTCGCGTTCAGGGACGGCGACAATGCCGGGGCGGAACGGCTGGCCCATGAGGCTCTGCAGATCAGACCCGTCGCGGCCGCCTGTCTGTGCCTCGGCTGCATTGCTTTCGAGTATTACCGGCTCAATGAAGCTGTCAGCTGGTTCGAACGGGCGGCCGAGGTGGCCACCGACGGTGACCCGGGCTGGGTGGCCGCGCAGCAGCTGCTGGCGGATGTGTATGCCCAGATGGGCCCTGAGAACGCCGAGCGGCTTTACCTTCATGCACAGGCTGCCCTGAAATACACCGACAGCCGCAACGACTGGTATTTGCCACTGCGTGCCCATGCCGAAAGCGCCCACCGGCTGCTGACCGGCCAGCGACGCCTGGTCAACTGAGGAGCCGGCTGTGGAAGGTCTACTGATTGCCCAGGTGCTGGGCAGCCTGGGCGAGGCCCCCTGGACGCGTGGAAGCTGGCGCTTCCCGGACCCCTACACTTTTGTTCTGCCGGTCGGGGAGCTCAGCCTGTGGCTGCTGGTGAAACCACCAACTCCGCTGCTGGAACTTCGCAGTGACCGCGCGCCTAACAGCGGACGCGGCACACCCTTCCAGCAGCTGATCAGTGCACGTGCCACCGGCGAACTGCTGGCGGTGGAACAGCTGAAACTCGACCGCGTGATCCGCTTCAGCTTCGGCGCGAGCGAAGGGTTCGTCACCGGCCCACCCGTCAGCGTTGTGGCGGAACTGGCCGGGCGCAACAGCAACCTGCTGCTGCTCGATGCGGATGACAGGATAATCGGCGTACAGCGTGAGGTTTCGGCACTCGACAACCGCTTCAGGCAACTCAAGGCCGGCGTGCCTTACCGGCCACCGCCCGAATACGACCGGCCTGACCCGAGGCTGCTGGGCGCGGAAGCTGTCAGCCGGCTGCTGCACGGCAAGCGCACGAAGGACCTGTTCCGGATCGTTGATGGCGTTGGTCCTGAACTTGCCGCTGCGGTCGCTTCCGCCGCAGAGCTGGAGCTGACTGCGGAAGTCAGCGCAGATGACCTGCCCCGGCTGGAACGGGCCCTGAACCAGCTGCTCGAGGACCCGGCGGCTCTCAGGCTCACCCTGCAGGACCGCGGAGGCGTCAGGGAAAAACGGGCAGCGGACGAACGGTCTGAACTGCTTGCGCTGCTCGGGAAGGAACAGCAGCGGCAGATAAAGCTGCTTGAACGCCGTCTCGAGGATGTGGGCCGCCTGGAACAGGCAGCTGAGCGCACCGGAATGCTCCGTGAACAGGGTGACCTGCTGTTGGCTTACCGGCCTGCGGCCCGGCCGGGTGGAGCCGTTACCGTCACCGACTTCAGCGGTGAGGAGGTCACCATCCAGCTGGAACAGGGCCAGGATGCGGTGACAAGCGCCGAAACTTTCTACGGCCGTGCCCGCCGGCTGGAACAGCGCCTGAAGAATGCCCGTTCACTGGTACCCGGGCTTGAGCAGGAACTCAGGCAGGCCAGGGAACAGCTGGCGGCCCTGCCCCGTCTGAGCCTGACTGAGCTGCGCAAGCAGATACCCGAAGGCAGTGCCGGCCGTGCACGCCAGCACCGCACGGTTCCCGGAATCAGGCTTGAAGGACCGCACGGTTTTGAGATCATCGTGGGCCGCAACGCACGCGACAACGACGCGGTCACGTTCGGGATCGCCCGCAGTCGCGACGTGTGGCTGCACGTTCAGGGCTACCGCGGCTCGCACGTGATCATCAGGGCAGGCAACCGTGAGGTTCCCTTCGATACGGTCCTGTTCGCTGCGCAGCTGGCAGCCGGGCATTCGCAGGCCGCGGATTCGGACAACGTGCCGGTGGATTACACCCTGCGCAAGAACGTGTGGCGCCCGAAAGGAGCCGCTGCCGGAGCGGTGCAGTTCACGGCCCAGAAGACGGTGTACGTCACGCCGCTCAGGAACGCTACCCAGGAAGCACTGCCCGGGGGATAAGCTTGTCTTCTATGTCGGTCAGGCGCCTGCAGGTAACCGGTCTGTCACTCACTTTCCTCCTCGTGGTTGCGCATGCGACCAATGACGCATTCAGCAGCATGCTCTCGGCACTGCTGCCCACGCTGCAGATCCGCTTCGGAGCGAGCGAGACCATGCTCGCTCTGCTCGTGGCCGTCTACTCGTTCAGCTCATCGGTTATGCAGCCAGTCTTCGGTGCCATTGCCGACCGGGTCGGCCGGCGCACCGTGGGTGCACTCGGGGTGATGACCTCATCAGCTGTGCTGAGCCTCATAGGCATCGCTCCCAATCCCTGGCTGCTGCTCGTGCTTCTGCTGCTGGGCGGGCTTGGTTCCGCCGCTTTCCACCCGGCGGGAACCGGCATGGCGCGTGATGCTGCCCGCCGCAAGGGTGGTCTCGCCGTCGGCCTGTTCAGCGCCGGTGGCACCCTGGGACTCGCGCTCGGTCCCGTCATCATCGGAACTCTGCTGATCAACGGCTGGCTGGAATACTCACCACTGCTGATGATTCCCGGACTGGTGCTGGGACTGCTGATGTTCCTGCTCATCCCGCCCCAGCCGCGTCCCAACGGTGGCGTACGCCCGAAGATCTTCGACCTGGAGCTGTTCAGGGGACCGGTCGGTCTGCTGACAGTGGCAGGTACTCTGCGCTCCATCTCGTGGGTGGCATTCAACAACTCCTGGCCACTGTGGTTGGTGAATGTGCGGGGACTCAGCAACGACAGCCCGGTGATCTTCTGGTCGCTGGCCACTTTCGGTTTCGCCGGCGGACTTGGCGGCATCATCGCCGGACTGCTCGAGGGCAAGATCAGCCGCCAGGCACTGGTGGCGGGGACCATGCTGTTTGCCGTGGTTCCCTTGTTCGCGCTGTTTGTTGTCCCGGTCGGCTCGCTGCTCTACTATCTGTGCATCGGGGTGGCAGGCGCATGCATCAACGGCGGACTGCCGCTGATGGTTGTTTCAGCCCAGGATCTGGCACCGCATGCGGTCGGGACGGCTTCGGGCATGCTCATGGGCCTCACCTGGGGTACGGCCGGTGTTCTTTATCTGGGCATCGGCGCGCTGCAGCAGGCATTCGGCATCGCTCCGGCGCTGATCCTCAGCATCCTGACGCTGATACCCGGTGCCCTGCTGGCCCGGCAGGTTCTGCAGCGCCACCAGGCGGTCATCGGCAGCTGAACCTTAAGGACAGGCCTGGCGTCTCACGCGCCGGCCTGCCCGGTCAGCCCTGATTTGTGTCGGGTATCAGGCCTGGCCTGAGGAACCGAACACCTTCATGCGGGCCTGGACCACCTCACGGACCAGGTCACGGGCCGGTCCCAGATACTTGCGCGGGTCAAACTCACCGGGTTTGTTCAGGAACATTTCGCGGATAACCGTGGTGAAGGCAAGGCGCAGGTCAGTATCGGTGTTGATTTTGGCGATGCCGTTTTTCACGGCCTTGCGCACGTCATCCTCGTGGATGCCGACTGCGTCAGCCATGCTGCCGCCGGCTGCAGTGAAGCGCTCGACCAGGCTGGCCGGTACCCCGCTGGCGCCGTGCATGACGAGCGGTCTGCTCACCAGTGCAGCAATTCCCGCGAGGCGCTCATGGTCGATGAACGGCCGGCCCTTGCCCTTGAAGGCACCGTGGCTGGTGCCGATGGCCACCGCCAGGTAGTCCGCGCCGGTGGCTTCCATGAACCTCTCAGCCTCGTCAGGCTTTGTCAGTGCCGCATCCTCAGCGGATACGTTGACGTGTTCCTCGATGCCGCTCAGACGGCCGATTTCTGCCTCAACCGTGACACCCATCGCATGTGCGGCCTCAACCACCCGGCGTGTTTCCAGGATGTTCGTTTCCTCGTCCTCACCGGATTTGTCAATCATCACGGAGGTCAGGCCCATCCTGAGTGCCCGCAGGCATGACTCATAGCTCGAGCCATGGTCCAGGTGCACGGCAACGGGAACGGTGGCCTCGTCCGCCATGCTCAGGACCATGTCAACCAGGGCCTTGCCGCCGTAACTGAAGCTGCCCTCTGACAGGGAAACCAGCACGGGACTCCGCTCGGTTTCCGCCGCCTCCAGGATCGCCTGGGTGATTTCCAGATTGCTGGTGTTGAACGCACCAACGCCGTAGCCGCCGGCGCGGGCTGCTTCGAGTATTTCGAGTCCGGTTCTCAGTGCCATAGCCGAAGTATAGCGTTTAAGCCTGCTGTGTTCAGGCGGCTTCCTGCTGCGGCATTTCAAGGAGTGCGTCGACAAATGCTGCTGCGTCGTAAGGCTGCAGGTCCTCAGCTGACTCACCGACGCCGATGAATTTGATCGGCAGGTTCAGTTCACGGGTGATCGGCAGAAGAATGCCACCCTTGGCGCTGCCGTCAAGCTTGGTCACGATCACACCGGTCAGGCCGACTGCCTCATGGAAGCGACGCGCCTGCTCCAGGCCGTTCTGGCCGGTTACGGCATCAAGGACAAGCCACACTTCCTTCGGCTCGCCCTCGTCAGCCTTGGCGATGACCCGCTTTACCTTCTTGAGTTCTTCCATCAGGTTGTGACGGGTGTGCAGCCTGCCGGCCGTATCCACAAACAGGACGTCGTAACCGCGTGCCCTGCGTGACGTCGCCGCGTCAAAGGCGACGGACCCGGGATCGCCACCATCGGGACCGCTGACTGTGGGAATGTCCAGCCGTCCGCCCCACACTTCCAGCTGCGCAGTCGCGGCTGCCCGGAAGGTGTCGCCGGCGGCGAACATGACCTTTTTGCCGTGGTTCTGGTAGTACTGCCCCAGCTTGGCGATCGTGGTGGTCTTGCCGGCACCGTTGACGCCGACAACCATCACGACCTTGCCCTTCAGTTCAACTTCGCTGCGGGCCACATCCAGGGTGAAGCCCACGCGCCTGAGCGTCTGGCGGCGCCGGTCCGGCTCGAGCTGGTCGAGCAGTGCCGTCTGCAGCGCCTCCCGGAAACTGGTTCCGCGTTCGCGCTCCTTCTTCGCTTCCTGAACGACTTCGGCAGCAATCTTCGCGCCGACGTCCGCCGCGATAAGCGAAAACTCCAGGTCTTCCCAGTCCATCTCCCAGGCAGGGTCTGCAGCCTGGCCGGTCAGAATGGTGCGGGTGCGGTTGAGGCCCTTCTTCAGGCGATCAAACCAGGACATCAGCTCCGGCTGCTTTCGGTCTGGCTCTCTTTGGCGCGCTGCTGCTCAAGTTCCTTCTGCGGATTGTCATCCGGAAGAGCGGCCGTGATTGACTGCAGCGCCCGGCCGATGCGGGTCAGAACCCGCTGCTTGCCCAGGATTGTCGCAATCTCGCTGACACCGGGAGCACTGGTCTGCCCGGTCAGGGCGCTGCGCATCGGCTGCATGACCCTGCCGATGTTGACACCCTGACGCTGCACGTATGACTGCAGCAGATCATCAAAGCTGTCGTAGTCAAAATAGTCGAGCATCGAGATTTCGCGTTCCAGATCCTGCAGGTGTGACTGTCCGGCGGCAACCCGCTTCAGGGCCTCGTCGGTGTACTCGAAGTCGTCATCAAAGAAATAGCCGGCCATGTCGACGAAATCGGTGAGCATCTCGGCCCGCGGGCGCAAAACCTCGATGACGTCCAGCAGGTCGTCCTCGTCATCCCACCGGTAGCCGCGTTCCCTGAACAGCGGAGCGACACGGTCAGCCAGGTCTTCCAGTTCGAGCAGTTCCTTCAGGTAACGGGCATTGAAGTGACGAAGCTTGCGCAGGTCAAACACGGGTCCGCCGAGGGAAATGCGATCGACATCAAAGTTGTCAATCATTTCCTGCAGCGTGAAGAACTCACGTCCGTCCGGCATGCTCCAGCCGAGGTTGGCCAGGAAGTTGAGCAGCGCCTCGGGCAGGATTCCCTGCTGCCGGTACGAATCAACACTGGTGTCGAGCTTGCGCTTGCTGATCTTGGACTTGTTCTTGTCAGGGTTGCGCAGCAGTGGCATGTGGATGAACTCAGGCAGTTCCCAGCCGAAGGCACGGTACAGCAGCACGTGGATGGGTGTGCTCGTGATCCATTCCTCGGCGCGCATCACCGTGTTGACACCCATCGCGTGGTCGTCGACCACGTTGGCCAGGTGGTAGGTCGGGAAGCCGTCACTCTTGAGGATGACCGGATCGCGGATTTCGCTGTTCTGGATGGTCACCTCGCCACGGAGACGGTCCGTGAAGCTGGTGGCGCCCTCATCCGGGGTGATGAGCCGGACGACGAACGCTTCACCGGCGGCAGCGCGTGCCTCGCTTTCGGCGGCTGCAATGCTGCGGCCACGGCCGTCGTAGCCGGTGTCCTGGCCCTTGCGGCGCTGCTCCTCGCGCATTTCCTGCAGCTCTTCGGCCGTCTCGAACGCACGGTAGGCTTTGCCTGCCTCAATGAGTCCGGCCGCGGCTGAGCGGTAATCCTCAAGCCGTTCACTCTGGCGGTACGGCGCACTCGGACCGCCTGAACCCGGACCCTCATCCGGGGTCAGGCCGAGCCAGTCGAACATGCTCATGATCCGCAGTTCGGATTCAGGGTTGTAGCGTCCCTGGTCTGTATCTTCGATACGGAGGATGAATTTGCCGCCCTTGGAGCGGGCCAGTACATGATTGAAAAGGCCGATGTAGGCCGTTCCGACGTGCGGGTCCCCCGTCGGTGAGGGGGCGATGCGAGTGACGGTGCCCATCAGTTACCCCTTCCGGTCCGGGGCCGGTTTATGGCTGGCGTGCCCCGGGAATCAGCTTCACGAATTTGCAGCGGACTGTTGCGCCGCAGCAAGACAATACCCAACAGCCTAGCGCAGGAGGACGGACACAACCGTGACTGCCGCGACGGCCCACAGGTACGGCGAGAACATCCTGAAGCGGCCCTGCCGCAACAGCCGGAACAGCCACACGAGAGCGACGTAGCCGATCACAAAGGACACGACGGTCATAATCAGGACCGGCATGAATTCAAGCTGGGCGGATCTGATCTCGGCCAGGCCGAGTACGGCCACGCCGAGAGAGACCACGAGATACATGAGGAACGAGAGTCTGGCAGCAAGTTCGCTGCTGATGCCACGGAACAGCAGTGTGGAAATCGTTGTGCCGGAGCGTGAAAGGCCGGGCACAACCGCGATTCCCTGGGCAATGCCGACGATGAGCGCATCCAGGAAGCGGACATCACGGATGCTGGTCCTAGTCCGGCCGGTCGACGGGGCGAACCAGAGCATGAAGCCCGTAATGGTCAGCATGATGGCCACCGGCAGGGGCGCTGCGAGTGCCTCGAATGAGTCCCGGAGCAGCAGGCCCAGAATGGCGGTGGGGATGCAGCCGGTGATCACCAGCAAAGCAAGGCGCCAGCCTTCGCTCCTCCGGCCCTCTGCGGATCGCAGCCCGGCCACGAAGCCCGACAGAGCCAGCGCAACGTCTTTGCGGAGTGCGAGCAGAACCGCAAGCAGGGTACCGGTGTTGGTGGCGATGCCAATGGCCAGTGCCATTGCCTCCTCACCCTGGCTGAAGCCGAAGAAATGACTGGCCAGGGCCAGATGCCCGGAACTGGAAACCGGCAGGAACTCAGTGAGTCCCTGGACGACACCCAGGATGAACGCTTCAATACTTGTCATGAAAGTTGGCGCTGGCTGCCTTTCTCCCCCTCTGGAGAACAAATGAAGGCCGGAGACAGCGGCTGCCTCCGGCCTGGGTTGACTTTGTCAGAGCCACCAATGGTGGCCCGTTCAGTCGTGAATGCTCAGCGCTTGCTGAACTGCGGGGCGCGGCGGGCCTTCTTGAGGCCGTACTTCTTGCGCTCCACGATGCGGGCGTCCCGGGTCAGGTAACCGCCCTGCTTGAGGACCGGACGGAAGTTCGGATCCACGTTCAGCAGGGCGCGGGCGACACCGAGCTTGATGGCGTCGGCCTGACCGCTTGGGCCACCACCGGCGACGGTGATGAGCGCGTCATAGCGACCCGCGGTGTTCGTGATCTTGAGGGGTTCCAGTGCCTGCACGCCGGCGAAGATGCCACGGAAGTACTCCTGGAAGTCCTTGCCGTTCACCAGGATGCGACCGTTGCCGGGGCGCAGGAACACACGGGCGATGGCTGCCTTGCGGCGGCCGGTACCGTAGTACTGCTCCATCAGTTGAGCTCCACTTCTTTGGGCTGCTGGGCGGCGTGCGGGTGGGCGTTGCCACTGTAGACCTTGAGCCGGGTCATGATCTTGCGGCCCAGGGTGTTCTTGGGCAGCATGCCCTTGACCGCATGCTCGATGATGCGCTCAGGATGAGTGTCCAGCATGCGACCGGCGGTAACGCGCTTCAGGCCGCTCTGGTAGCCGCTGTAGCGGGTGTAAACCTTCTGCTCCCACTTGCGACCGCTGAAATTCACCTTGTCAGCGTTGACAACAACAACGAAATCGCCGCCGGCCTGGTTGGGTGTGAAATCAACCTTGTGCTTTCCGCGCAGCAGCTGGGCGATACGCGTGGCAAGACGGCCTACCGTCTGGCCCTCGGCGTCAATCAGCAACCAGTCGTGCTGAAGCTGTTCATCTTTTGGAAAGTACGTCTTCACTTTCTCCACGTCCTCTTATGTCTTTGGTTTTTTAAGGTCGGTGAGATCGGGGCCGACGGTTCTGAAACCAAACGGGAGTGTAACACGCCTGGCGCCCGACTGTAAACGCCAGCTGACACCCTGAGCGGCGCGGCAGCCGGCCGCAGGTACAATACGCGGTATGAAAGCAGACTCCCTGTCCCTCCCGGGCGGCACTTCATGAGGGCCGCCTCAGTCCTCGCCCGCATCCTGCTGGTGCTCCTGGTCGTCATCCTGCTGGCGGTGGTGGCCGGCTTCCTTATCTTAAGGACCTCGCTGCCGCAGGTCACCGGCAATCTGGAACTAAGAGGACTGGACGGCAACGTGACCGTGGTCCGCGACGGCCACGGGGTCGCCCACCTGAGCGCCACGACAGTTGAGGATGCCTACCGGGCACTGGGCTTCGTTCACGCCCAGGACCGGCTATGGCAGATTGAGTTCCAGCGCCTGGTGTCCTCCGGCCGGCTCAGTGAGGCAGTCGGTGAGGCAGGCCTGGAGACGGACAGGTTCCTCAGGACCCTGGGTGTCCGCCAGGCCGCCGAGAGCGCCTGGGCCAACCTGACCGACACGGAACTGCGCCGCTGGCTCATCGCCTACACGGACGGGGTCAACGCCTTCCTGGACACCCGAAGCGGCGTCCTGCCGCCCGAGTTCCTGCTGCTGGGCCATGAACCGGAGCCGTTCGGGCCTGTCGACGTCCTGGCCTGGGGGAAGATGATGGCCTGGGACCTGGCGGGCAACTGGCCCCGCGAACTCCTGCGCGGTCGGCTGCTGGCCCAGCTCGACGAGGAGGAAGTCCGGGCGCTCTATCCGGCCTGGCCGGGCGAGATGCATGTGACCATCGAGGGTGACTGGCAGGACCCGGCTGCTCCGGACAGGGAGCCTGACGTGGAACCGGAAGACCCCGGCCCCGAACCGGAGGACGAGCCCGGTAACGGGCCTGAAGAGGAACCCGGTGAGTCGGAGGCTGAGAGCATCGCGGGAATAATGCGGTCATTCGACCTTGACGAACTCTACTCGGCCTTCCTGCCGCGCCTCTCGCCGGATGCCGGCTCCAACGCCTGGGTGCTCTCAGGTGAGCACACGGCCAGCGGCCTGCCGCTGCTGGCGAACGATCCGCATCTGGGCCTGCAGACGCCCTCGCTCTGGTACCTGGTGCACCTGCAGGCACCCGGCCTTGACGTGATGGGCGGCAGCCTGCCCGGCACACCCGCCGTGCTGCTCGGACGGAACACAGACATCGCCTGGGGGCTCACGAACACAGGTACCGACGTGCAGGACCTTTACATCGAGCAGCTCAGTCCGACCGACGACACGCAGTACCTGACGGAGGACGGCTACCTTCCGTTCACCATCCGCAACGAGACCATAAGGGTCAAGGGTGGGGACGACGTCGAACTGCAGGTCCGTGAGACCCGGCACGGGCCGGTCATCTCGGACCTGGTGGGTGACCTGGGCGCGGTCGACGCCGCGGACGGCAACAGCTACGTGCTGGCCTTCCGCTGGAGCGCGCTGGACGACACCGACGGGACGGTCGGCGCAGTTATGCGCCTGAACCATGCCCGGGACTGGGAGTCTTTCAACGAGGCACTGCGGGACTTCAGCAACCCGCAGCAGAACATCATGTACGCCGACACCCGCGGGAACATAGGCTTCCTGGCGCCCGGCCGGATACCCATCAGGCGGCAGGGCGACGGGTTCGCCCCGGTACCAGGCTGGACGGGAGAGTTCGACTGGGAGGGCTACGTCCCCTTCGAGGAGGCACCGCGCAGCTACAACCCGCCAAGCGGCCGCATCATCAATGCCAACCAGCAGGTGACCCCTTCGGATTACCCCTACCTCATCAATCCCGACTGGACGGAGCCGTACCGCGCCGACCGAATCCTGGAGCTGCTGGACTCGCTGGAGCGGCACACCGTCGCCAGCAGCATGCGCATCCAGGGCGATCAGGTGTCACTGTATGCACGCGAACTGGCGGGCGAACTGCTGCAGCTTGAACTGACCGACCCGGCACTCATGGCGCTGCAGGCCGAGCTGTTCGGCTGGAACGGCGAGATGGCAGCCGACGCTGTCGCCCCACTGGTTGTGGCTGCCTGGCAGCGAGAGTTCCTGCCACTGGCTTTCTCGAGCCGTCTGGGCATGCAGTTCAGCGAGTGGGCAGGCAACAGGCCGGTCGTGATCCTGGAACTCCTGCGTGGACCCGACTCAGCCTGCGAGGGTGGCAGCTGCAGCGACCTGGCCGTGCGCGCCTTCACTGCAGCAGCCGAATGGCTGAACTCCGAACTGGGCCCCGACCGCTCCCGCTGGCAATGGTCCGACCTGCACTACGTGGAACAGGAGCATGCGGTACTGGGCAGCAGCCCGCTGGCCAGCCTGGCGAACCTGCGCATCGCCAACGGCGGTGGTGCCTACACCGTCAACGCCGCCCGTTACGACCTGATGGGCAGCGAGCATCCCTTCCGGCAGACGGAAGGCCCGGGCTACCGCGCAGTGATGGATCTGGGCGACCCGGCCGCAAGCGTCTTCATGCAATCCACCGGGCAGTCCGGCAACCTGCTCTCGGCCCACTACCGTGACCTGCAGGAGGACTGGCGCGACAACCGGGCACTGACCATGAACCTGGCCGTGCCCGCAGACGGGCGCGTGCTGGAACTGGCTCCGGCCCGCTAGCAGTACCAGCTATGGCCCACCTGCGCTTCGACCCCTGGACAGCCGATTTCGACGGCGCCTACCTGGCTGATCAAGGTGCCGCTTCCTTGCAGCCCGTGAAGCTGGACGTTGAGCTTGCGGCGGAGGAGTGGCGGCCCCTTTCGGCGGAATCGTGCGAACCCTGGGACACCCTGCTGTTCGTTGACGGCAGTCGCCGCATGGAGGCACATGTGCACCTGGAGGACGACGCCGGCCTGCATGCGCACGGTGGCCTGGGCACCACCGCTGTCGGAGCGGTGAGTGTTCGGCGCGGACGCCGGGCCGAGTTCGTGCCGGACCTGAGGATCGGCCGCTGGTGCCTCCTGGGCTCCGGCCAGCAGCACGGGGCCGTGGAGCTGCTGGCACGTGAGGGCTGGCTCGCCGACCTGCGGTACGAACCCGAGGTGGTGGCTGATTCCGATCCGGGTTCGATAATGCAGGCGCTGCAGACGCGCATGCGGCTGGAGGAAGGCATGCTTGCAAGCGCGCTGGTGACTGCTGAACCGGAGGCACTGGTCATCTGCGATGGCCCGCTGCCGCTGACCGGCCCACGCCACGCACTGCTGGGTTACACCAAGACCACCAGCGTGCAGCGCTTGGGTGAACCTCAGCTGGCCGTGGCCCGCGGGCTGGCTGCAGGGGAGCGGACACCCATCTACCTGGTGGGGGATGGCAATCACCGTTATTTCGAATGGGTACTCAGGCTGCGCGACCCGGCACCCTGGTACTACAGTCTTGCTGGCACAGTGAGGCTGCAGCTCGCAGCCCAAGCTGACTCGACCCAGCCCGGCGCGTTCGTCAGGCGCGTGGCGGACTGGTCCTGTCTGGAACTCCCGCGCTTCAGCAGCCTTGCCCATCAGGATCCGCGGGCGCCACAGCAGCTGCTGCCGGTCCGGGCCCTGGAAGCCGAACTCAAACGCAGGATGGGCGATAGCGTCCTGCTGCGCCGCCGGATTGTGAGGGAGTATTTTGCCGGAGACTGAAGCCGAACTGCAGGAACTTGGCGTGGTGCTCGGGACCGAGGAGTCGGCACCACTGGAGTTCCATTTCGCCGTTCGTGACGGCGTGAAGGTCCAGCTGGACGAGATCGTGGCGGTGCAGGTGCGCGACCCCGCGGATCCGCAGCGGATCATCGAGTTCTACGGGGTAGTGGACAAGGTCACACGCAAGCTCGAGGGCGTGCAGTTCGACGGTGACACGCAGCTGGTTGCCGAAGGCCTGCTGCCTGCGCATGTCAGCTATGTGGCCCGGGTTAAGACCACGCGGGTGGAACCGGAGGAATTCGTGCCACCCGCACCGGGGGAGAGCGTCTGGCTGGCCCGCGGCGAGGTCCTGGAACGCGCGCTGTTCACCGACACGATGGACAGGCGCCTGCCCGCGGGCGTGCTCCGCAACGGCGAACCCGCCTGGCTGAACCTCGATTTCATCGACGGCACCAAGGGCGGGCACATCAACATCAGTGGCATCTCCGGCGTGGCCACCAAGACCAGCTATGCGCTGTTCCTGCTTTACAGCCTGTTCAACGCCCGAAATGAACGGAACGAACTGCTGCTCCAGGATGCCGCAAACTCACGGGCGGTCGTCTTCAACGTCAAGGGTAAGGACCTGTTCTACCTGGACCAGCCAAACAGCGACTTCCAAGAGCAGGAGGAGCGCTGGCTCAGGCGCAGCGGCTTCAGCAGCAACCGTTACGAGCTTCTGGGCCTGCCCCAGGGCCCGTTCAGCAGCCTGTCCGTGCGTGCACCGGCGCTGAAGACCGCCAAGGGTGGTGACCTCCTGGCGGAGCAGCAGGATGACCCGCGCATACTGCCCTACTGCTGGAGTCTCGTGGACTTCGCCCGCGACGGGCTGCTGCCTTTCATGCTCACGGGTCATGGCGACATGTCCAACCTGGGCTTCCTGGTGGACAGCGTCACCGCCAGGTTGCAGAACCTGGCCCAGGGCCAGAAGGGACCCCACCTGCTGGTGGAGGCAACCCCGGGTGAGAATCCTGTCGCGGGTGGTCGCATTGGCAGGGACGAGACCGGCAACCTCGAGGACGAACCGGCCGAGGTGCTGTCCGGTAGCCGGCGTCGCGTGGAGACACTCCAGGAACTGGTCGAGTTCATCGAGCTGAAACTGCTGTTCGTGAACGACGGTGAGGGTGACCGGGCCTGGACGGCAGGGCAGCCGAAAGGCACCCGCGAGGCGCTGGTAAGAAGGCTGCGCGGAGCCGGCCGCCACCTGGGTCGCCTTGTCCGCGGGGACCTGTCAGCTGAGAAGCTCAGCCGGGCCAGGCCCACGGTGCTCGACGCCGGAAGCCAGATTCACGTGATCGACATCCATTCGCTGCCACAGGCGGCACAGATGTTCGTGGTCGGGGTCATCCTGCGGCAGATTTTCGAGCGCCGTGAGGGCGGAGCCGATGAGGGCAAGGTCTTCGTGGTCCTGGACGAACTGAACAAGTACGCACCTTCAGAAGGCGACAGCCCGATCAAGGAGGTGCTCCTGGACATCGCGGAACGGGGCCGCAGCCTGGGAGTCATCCTGATAGGCGCCCAGCAGACCGCCAGCGAGGTGGAGCGGCGCGTGGTCAGCAACGCAGCCGTGCGTGTGAGCGGGAGGCTGGACACGGCGGAGGCCGAACGCAGTGAATACCGGTACCTGAGCGCAGCGATGCGCCAGCGCACCACGATACTGACACCGGGCACCATGGTCATAAACCAGCCGGACGTGCCCACGCCCGTACTGGTCACCTTCCCGTTCCCCGCCTGGGCCACGCGCCACAGGGAGGCGCGCAACCTGCCGGACCCCGCCGAACTGGAGGACCTGCTTGACTAGGCCCGTACGCATCCTGCACACGGCGGACTGGCACGCCGGCAAGACCCTGATGGGACGCGACCGGACGCCCGAGATCCGTGAAGCCCTTGGCGAACTGGCGGAAATTGCCCGCAGCCGGGATGTCGACCTGGTGCTTGTGGCCGGTGACGTGTTCGACAACCGCAATCCCACCGCTGAGGCAGAGGCGGCCGTCTATGACTTCTTTGGCGGCCTGCATGAAGCAGGCATTCCCAGTGTGGTCATAGCCGGCAACCACGATTCACCGCGCAGGCTGGACGCCGTCGCTGGACTGCTGCGCCGCAGTGGCGCCACCGTAGTCGGCGAGGTGCGTACCAGCAAGGCTGGCGGAATCCACCGGCAGGTGATCCGGGGTCACGAGGTCAGGGTGGCGGCACTGCCCTTCGCCTCGGAACGCAGGCTGCTCAGCGGCGAGAAGCAGCGTGCGCTTGACGATTCCGGGCGCAAGCCGGAGTACCGCAGGATCATGGGCGACCTGATACTCGATCTCAGCCGGGAATTCAGCAACTCGACCGTCAACCTGCTGCTGATGCACGGCACCATGGAAGGCGCGAGGCTGTCACGGACCGAGTACGAGTTCCACAGCAGCGAGCACTACGTGCTGGGCAGCAGCATGATTCCGGGCAGCATGCAGTACCTTGCACTCGGCCACATCCATGACTCCCAGCCGGTCCAGGGGCTGGCCGAGTACAGAGGCCGCTACTCCGGCAGCCTCATCCAGCTTGACTTCGGCGAGGCCGACCAGGACAAGTTCGCCTGGCTTGTGGACCTGGAGCCCGGGCGTCCCGCCGAGACCGTCGAAGCCGTCACGCTGGAGTCCGGGAGGAAGCTGCGAGAACACAGGCTCACCGTGGAGCAACTGGAGAGCATGTCGCCCGACCTGGCCGGTTACCAGGGCTGGTTGAAACTGAAGCTCCTGCTGGACGAACCCCGACCGGGACTGCGCGAGCGCGTCATGCGTGAACTGCCGAACGTGATGGCGGTGACAAGCGAACTGCGGGGAGCCCACGAAGCTGCCGACGAGGAAGAGGCCGAAGACGCGGGCTCACTCGACCTGGCCGCCGAGTACGCCCGCTACCACCAGGAGCTGAGGGGTAAGCAGCCAAGTGAAAGACTGACCGGGGCTTTCCGCGAGCTGCAGGCCGTGACGGATGACGGAGGCGGCACCGCGTGAAACCGCTGCGACTGGAACTCGAAGGCTTCGCCCGTTTCGCCGAGCCGCAGGTGATCAGCTTCGAGGACCTGAACCTGTTCGCCATCGCCGGACCCACCGGCGCGGGCAAGACACTGATCCTGGACGCCATCTGCTTCGCCCTCTACGGCGTCACGCCCCGGCTCAGCCAGAGACTCGAGAGCCTGATCAGCAGCGGCAGAGACCGGCTGGTGGTGGACCTGCAGTTCGAAGTCCACAGCGGCACCTACCGCGCCGTCCGCTCCATCGAGCGCAAGGCATCGGGCAGCACCAGCAAATCCACCAGGATCGAGCGCCTCCTGGACGCCAAATGGAGACTGGTGCCCGAAACCGAGAAGTTAAAGGAGGCAGACCAGAAACTGCAGCAGCTGGTCGGCTTCGACTTCAGGGCCTTCACGCGCTCGATACTGCTGCCACAGGGCAAATTCGACGAGTTCCTGCACGGGGACGCCAGGCAGCGCCGCAGCCTGCTGAAGGAGCTGCTGGACCTGACCCGGGTGGAGGAGATGCGTGAAGAGGCGGGCAAGCGCGAGAGGGCGGAAGCAGTCCGACTGGAGGGCATCGCCGCGCGTCTGAGCAGCGGCGAACTTGAGCAGGCGCCAGCCACGCTGCGGGAACTGAAGCGTGAGCGTTCTGAGCTGGAGAACGAGCTGGCTACAGTGGCGACCCAGCTCACCACCGGGCGCGAGCAGCTCAGGCTGGCCCAGGAGGCCGCTGCTCTGCACCAGGAGCTGGCCGACCTGGAGCCTGTGCTGCAGAAGCAGCTGCAGGCCCAGAGCCAGGCGCCTGCCCTGAGGAAGGAACTGGAACAGGGCAGGCTCGCGGCCGCCCTGTTGCCACTCTTGGCCAGCGTCGAGCGGCTGCAGCAGCGTCAGGACGCGGCGGTTCTGGAGCTCAGGCGGCTGGAAGAACAGGAGCCCGAACTTGAGGCCACCGCGGCCAGGGCCAGGGAAGCAGCGGCCGCGGCCCGCGAGGCGCTGACTGAAGCTGAACCCGGGCTGTCAGGGCGGATTGCAGAGCTGCAGCAGCTGAAACCGCTCGCCCGGCGCCTCCGGCAACTGGGCGGCGCCCCTCCCGGTGTAACTGCGGGCGCGGACGACTGGGATGAGGAACGGCTGGCCGAACTCCAGGGACTAAGGGCCCGCCTCAGGGGTCTGGCCGGGGCCGAGTCCCGGTCCGCCCGGGCGGAGGGCAGGCTCGAGCGGCTCGCGGCCGAGCTTGCGGCTGCCGAGAACGAGCTTGCGACCGGCACCACCCGGTTGGCGGGGCTGCTCGAAGAGGGCAAGGCAGCGGCTCAGCAGGTGGAAGAGCTGGAGGAGCAGGTAGCGAGGCACGAGCTCGCGGGTGGTGACAGCGCCATGGCACTCAGGCATGCCCTGAAGGAAGGCGAGCCCTGCCCGGTCTGCCAGCAGCCGGTCGCCGAGCTGCCTGGTGAGACGGGCCACGAACTGACCGGCCTGCGGAGCGGGCTTGAAGCCGCCCGCGCAAGGCGCCAGCAACTGCGTGACGAGTACCAGGAAATCCGG
Source organism: uncultured bacterium (assembly GCA_964587295.1). Taxonomy (GTDB): domain Bacteria; phylum Deinococcota; class Deinococci; order Deinococcales; family Trueperaceae; genus CALDPK01. The sequence goes on along the minus strand of CAZPLV010000008.1, from coordinate 4,547 downwards.
GGGGTGACCGCCCGACTGGAAGCGCGCGTTTCGAGCCTGCTTGAGAACAGGCAGGAAGCGACTGCGAGCCTGGCCGCCGAGCGCACCGAACTGGCGGAGCTGATGGCCGAATTCGCGGCTGCAGGGCTTCACGGCACGGCGGAGGCCATGGGCAACCAGGTTGAGCGCGCCACTCACACGGTCCTGGCCGCCGGGGAAGCGAAGGTGCGACAGGTGACTGGGGGCGCCGAGCCCGCGGAGGCCATTCAGGAAGCCGAGGCCCGACTCGAGGAACTGCGTTTAGCGGAGCGCAGAACGGCCGCTGCGAGCACGGAGGCCGCGCACAGCCTGACCCGCCTGCAGGAGCACCTGGCCCACAGGCGCCAGGATCATGCCGCAGGCCATGAGGCACTGGCCGGCCAGCGGCTGTCGCTGGACGAACAGCTGCAGAACGCCGGGTTCGGAAGCGACGCTGAACTGCGCGAGGCCAGCCGCGACCAGGCCAGACTGGGCGATCTGGAGCAGCTGCTGGAGGGAGCAAGCCGTGAACTGGCGCGCCTGCAGGAGCGTGAGAAAGAAATCAGGCAGCAGCTTGCCGGCCGCGCCGACCCGCGACCGCAGCTGGCGGAACTGAGCGCTGCCCTTGGCGAGCGCGAGGCGCACCACTCACGGCTGCTGGAACGCCGTGGTTCACTGCAGGCGGAGATAGTCAGTCAGCAGGCTTGTCTGGACGAGCTGGGCGCCCTGCTGAAGGAACGCCGCGAACGGGAAGATACCCGGGAAGTATGGAAACTGCTGGCCAGGGACCTGCAGGACCACAACTTCACGGACTACCTGCTGGCCGGCATGCAGCAGCGGCTGGCCCGTCAGGCCAGCAGCATCATCCGCCAGGTCACGGACGACCGCTTCGACCTGCACCTGTCGGCCAACCGGGAATTCGAGGTCAGTGACGCCTGGGCAGGCGGTGAGCGCCGCAGCGTAAAAAGCCTCTCGGGCGGCGAGACTTTCATCGTCAGCCTCGCGCTGGCCCTGGCTCTCTCCGACACGGCGGCAGGCGGACGCAGGCTCGGTGCGCTGTTCCTGGATGAGGGCTTCGGCACCCTCGACGCCGTAACCCTGGACTCGGTGGCTGGCGTGCTCGAGAGCCTGTCCAGTGACGGCCGCATGGTCGGAATCATCACCCACGTCCCGGAGCTCAGCGAGCGCCTGCCGGCACGGCTGCTGGTCAGCAAGGACGCGGAAGGTTCAACGGCCTACTGGGAGGACTGAGGCGGCTCCCCGGCTGCTTCATCCACGCTGCTGTCCAGCTGGCGGATCTCCTCGATGAAACGGTCCACGCTGTCGAAATCCTTGTAGACACTCAGGAAACGGATGTAGGCCACCGTGTCCAGGTCCTTCAGGAACAGCAGAGCGCGCCGGCCGATCTCCTCCGAGGTCAGTTGCGGTCCCTGGACCTCATCCTCGAAACCGTAGGCGAAGGCGTGCAGCTGCTTCTCGGTCACCGGCCGCTTGTTACTGGCCATGCGCAACTTGTCGAGCAGCTTCTCGGGCAGGAACGGTTCGGTGCGACCCGACCGCTTGACCACCAGCAGCGCCTCGAACTGGGCCCGCTCGAACGTGGTCAGCCTGCGGCCGCAGTTGGTGCATTCGCGGCGTCGCCTGATCGAGGCGCCGTCGTCCGCGGGCCGGGAGTTGATGACGCGGGTGTCAGTGGCGTTGCAATAGGGGCACTTCACGCGTCAGCCGTAAGGTTCAGGGCGCGTGCCGAACAGGAAGCCCTGCTCCCAGTCGTCGACGAATTCGTCGAACTCGTAGGCGTCGTCACGGTAGTCCTCGTACTCGTCGCTGGTTTCGGTGCCCAGGTCCTCGTCGTCTATATCCTCTTCACCGTCTTCGCCGTCCTCACCGGCGAAGTGGCTGGCCTCGAGGTCGTCCTGGCGCACGGTCGTGTCGAGCGCGGCCCGCACTTCCGGCAGCAGTGACTCGGTAATCCTGGGTGGCGGGGGCAGCTCAACCTCCACCAGCTGGCCGCCGATGCCGTGCTGGCCCTGCAGTCCCAGGAACAGGATGGTGTCCGCCAAGGCGGCGTCGTGTCTCGGATCTGCCGCCGACCGGCTGGGAACCACCATGTTGCTGCGCATGCGGGGGCCGTGCCGGCGGTTGAAGGATTCGCTCAACCCTTTGAGTGCACCCTGCAGTGCCGCCATCTGCGGTTCGACGGCGTTGCGCGGTGGGGCCACGATGACCAGCCACAGGTGGTCCGCGTGCATCCGCAGCGCGGTCTTCATCGTCAGGTAAGTGCTCCGCAGGTTCTCGTCGAAAAGCTCGCTGAACTCGTTCTCGGCCAGATTCCTGAACGGGGCGTTGCTGGCATGGGAGACGACGTGCACCACGCCGTCCAGCTCCCCGAAGATCTCGTAAACCTTCTGGAAGGTGCTCATGACATCCAGTTGCGTGGACATTTCCGCCTGAACCGGGATGGCCTGACCACCTGCCTCCTCGATTTCGGCAGCCGTCTTGGAAGCCTGGTCGACGTCGCGGTCGGCGCAGACGACATCGTGACCCGCGGCACCAAACGCGAGGGCGGCCGCACGACCGAAGCCATGACCGACGTTGGTCACCAGGACTACCTTGGCTGCATCCATGATGTTCAGGATACAGCCAGCCAGCGTTCGCCACAAGCAGGATACGAACGTCCTGCCCGTGCTCATGGTATTTTCACTCTTTGTATGGCACTAGAACGCTTTTTCCGCCGCAAGAAACCCACCCGTGGGGACGACGACAACGCGCCCAGCGGGCTGTGGCTCAAATGCGACGGCTGCGGCGCCCAGATCTACCGCAAGGACCTGGTGGCCAACCAGTACGTCTGTCCCGAATGCGGTTTCCATTACCGGATGCCGGTGGAAGCCCGCATCGAGCTGCTGGCTGACGCGGGCTCGTTCGAGCAGTGGTCCGGCCAGCTGTTCCCGGCAGACCCCCTGGAGTTCGTCGACTCGGAACCGTATGTCGACAGGGTGGCGCGGGGCCAGCAGAAGCAGAAGCGTCCGGACGCGATTGTCACCGGCGCCGCCCGCCTGAACGGCGAGAGCGTCGCGCTGGTCATCATGGATTTCTTCTTCATGGCGGGTTCGATGGGCTCGGTTGTCGGCGAGGAGATAGCGCGCGCCGCCGAGCGGGCCGCGGCCGAGGGCCGGGCCCTTGTGGCAATCACCGCCTCCGGGGGCGCCAGGATGCAGGAAGGCGCACTCTCGCTCATGCAGATGGCGAAGACGACAATGGCCCTTGACGTGCTTGCCCGGCAGGGACTGCCCTACATCGTCGTACTTACCGATCCGACCACCGGCGGCGTCACCGCCAGCTTCGCCACCCTGGGTGACGTGATTGTCGCCGAACCCAAGGCCCTGATCAGCTTCGCCGGCCCCCGGGTCATCCAGCAGACTGTCAAGCAGGAACTGCCCGAGGGCTTCCAGCGCTCGGAATTCCTGCTGCGCAAGGGCATGCTCGATGACGTGGTGGAACGGAAACTGCTCAAGGCGACGCTCGCGGGCTACCTCTCGTTTCTGCGCGGCGGCCTGCAGCCGGAAACGGCGGGCTGAGCATGGCACTGCCCTTCGAAAAGCCTATTGAGGACCTGGAAGCACGCATCAACGACCTCCGGAGCTACTCGGAAGAGCAGCATGTGGACGTGTCAAGCGAGATCACCCTGCTGGAGGAACGCCTCGAGAGCCTGAAGCGCGAGACGTTCGCGAACCTGAGCCGCTGGCAGCGGGTGCAGGTCGCGCGCGCGCCGGGAAGGCCCACGTCGCTTGAGTACATCGAGGGCGCCTTCAACGGCTTCATGGAGCTTCACGGTGACCGCACGCTGGGCGATGACCCTGCGATCATCGCGGGCCTGGCCCGTCTGGAGGACACCAGCGTGGTGCTGGTGGCGCAGCAGAAGGGGCGGGACACCAAGGAGAACATCCACCGCAACTTCGGCATGGCCCACCCGGCCGGCTACCGCAAGGCGATGCGCATGTTCGACCTGGCCGACAAGTTCCGGTTGCCGGTCATCACCCTGATAGACACCCCCGGCGCCTATCCCGGCATCGCCGCCGAAGAGGACGGCCAGGCGTGGGTAATCGCTGCCTCCATCCAGCGCATGAGCCGGCTCACTGTGCCTGCCATCAGCGTGATCATCGGTGAGGGCGGCTCCGGCGGAGCGCTGGCGGTCGGCGTGGGCAACCGCGTGCTGACCATGGAGAACGCCGTCTATTCGGTCATCAGCCCGGAAGCCTGCGCGGCGATCCTCTGGCGCGATGCCGGCGAGGCCGCACGTGCGGCGGAGGCACTGCGCATGACAGCCCAGGACCTGCTGCAGCTGGGCGTGGTGGACCGCGTCATCGCCGAGCCGCTCGGCGGGGCGCATCGTGACCCTGCCGGCACGGTCCGTGCCGTTCGCGACGTGTTGATAGATGAACTGGCCCAGCTGGGCGAGCAGACCTCCGAGCAGTTGCTGCAGCAGCGCTTCGAACGCTTCCGCCGCATCGGGGCAACCCAGGAGGGTGGCCGCATCCGCTGATTCGGCT
>CAZPLV010000007.1:0-26377 GCA_964587295.1 uncultured bacterium | reverse complement strand
TGATAGCGCGCGTAAAGGTCATCGCCGGGCGGCACCCACTCACAGCGGCTGAGTGATTCATCTGTCATGGCGTCACGGTAGCAGGACAGCATCCCCCGCGTTCACACGGACCCGTCAATTGCCGTGAATCTCAGGGCAGGAGATGAATCCATTCCGGCGTGGCGAACTTGTCATCCACCAGCTCCTCTGCTTCCTGGCGCTCACTTTCGCTGATTTCCGAGCCCTCGAGGCCGTACAGGCCCGTGAACGTACCCAGCAGGCTGTCAATGACGTCCGAGCGTCCCATCTGCGACTGGTCCCGCACGGGGCTCACCCGCTTCCTGGCACTCTTTGTGCCCTTGTCGCTGAGTTTTTCGCGTCCGATGCGCAGCACCTGCAGCATCTTGTCCGCGTCGATATCATAGGAAAGCATCGCGTGATGCAGCACCACGCCCTTGCGTCTGGTCTGAGCGGCTCCACCGATTTTGCCGACTGACGACGCTATGTCGTTGATTGGCTGGTACACGGCGTCAACGCCGATTTTCCGCAGTCCCTGCAGCACCCAGTCGTCGAGATAGGAGTACGAATCGATGAACGACATCCCGCGGACCAGTTCCTCAGGTGCGTAGAGCGAGTAGGTGATCGTGTTCTGCGGCTCGTTGAACATCGCACCACCGCCGGTGATGCGCCGGACAACCGTGATGCCATGCTCCTCCGCTGCCTCCATGTCCACCTCGTTGCGGACGCTCTGGAAGCGGCCGAGAACGACGGATCCTGAGGCCCATTCCCAGATTCGCAGCGTTGGTTCACGTTCACCGCTGGCCACCCGGTTCAGCAGCACCTCATCAAGCGCCATCTGCATGTGCGGGCTTTCAGCACCGCCACGGAGCAGTTGCCAGTCATAGTCAGTCCACTCGCTCACGAGAGCGCCCTTCTGACTGCGGTCGCGATGCCTTCGGGAGTAAACCCGATCAGCTCGGCGTGCTCAGGCACCGCGGCGTGCACCAGGCCAGCGAGCTCATCCTCACCGGCCAGGATGCTGGCACCCTCCAGGCTGCTGTTGAGCAGCCCGAGAACTTCCGCGGGCTCCAGAAAGAAATCTCCGTTGATCTGCATATTGACAATACGGCCGTCCGCAACGTCAAAATCGACGATCACCAGCTTGCCGCCAGGGGTCTTGAACTCACCATGCCTCATACCTTCAGACAGTGACACAATCCGCTTGCGAAGGTGCCCGATTGCGCAACCGACTGGAGCTGCTTGCTGGCCGAATGGAATCAGCCGCGCGAGTCAGCGAGTTCCTCCAGCCGGTTTATGTAGGACTCAACGGAGTCGAAGGCGCTCCTGATCGGGTCGTCGCTGGCCAGGTCCACCCCGGCACGGCGCAGTGTCTCGATGGGTTCATGCCTGTCGCCGCTGCCAAGAAAGCCGAGCACACGTTCGCGGGCGCCTTCCTTGCCTGCAAGCAGGTCCTGGGCCAGTGCTGCAGCGGCACTGATGCCGCTAGCGTACTGGAAGGTGTAGAACGGCACGTACAGATGCTGGAACTGCGCCCAGGTGATGGCTGTCCGCCCGTCAACATCCATTTCAGCACCGTACGCTTCCCGGAACAGGCCGGCGCAGATCTCGTTCAGCCTGTCGGCGGTGAGGCCCTCGCCCTTCTCCACCGCCTCGTGCACGGCGAGTTCGAAACGGGCCAGCGTCGGCATGATGAAGAAGTAACGATGCAGGTTGTACAGCGCTTCCTCGATGATGGCAATCTGGAACTCAGGATCCTGGTTGAGTTCCAGCAGGTACGGGAACAGCAGGGCCTGGTTCAGGTTGGAAGCGGTTTCGGCGACAACCATGCTGTAGCCGCCGTAGACGACCGGCTGGTTGGCCATTGTCAGCTGGGCGTGCATGGCGTGCCCGAGCTCGTGGGCAAGCGTGCTGAGTCCGCCTGTGCCGTTGTTGTAGCTCATCATGATGAACGGCTGTGAGCCGGGTGCGTGGGCGGCGAAGGCACCTTCACGCTTGCCGCGGTTCGGATAAACGTCGACCCAGCGTCCGGAGTGCAATCCGCGCTGCAGCTGGTCCACGTAGTCCTCGCCCAGTGGCTTCATGGCTGCAACGATCCAATCCACCGCTTCTCCGTACGGAATACGGAGCGGGGTGCGGCTGAGCGGTGCGAACACATCCCAGGGTTCCAGTTTGTCGACCCCAAGCAGCTTGCGCCGCACTGCCCAGTAGCGGTGCCAGACGGGAATTCGCTCACTGAAAACGCGCACCACGGCCTCAAGCGCCTCGCGCGGAACCTCACGGGGCGAGAGCGCCTCCTCCACGGTTGACGGGTAATTGCGGGCCTTGGCCGAGAATGATGCCTGCTTCACGCGGCTGAGGTACAGGTCACCCAATGTGTTCCTGAACGACAGGAAGGAATCGGCATAATTGCTGAACGCCTGGCGGCGCACATCGCGGTCACCGCTGCTGAGCAGCCCGTCAACCGTGCTGGGGGCGACTTCGCTGGTTTCACCGTCATCGTGCAGAACTGGTGTGTAGGTCATGTCATTGCTGACCAGGCTGCCGCGTGCGCGCACCAGTCCGCTGAACGGATCGGCAAGGGCACCCAGCAGTGCCTCCACCTCGCCGCTGCGCACGTGCTCGCGCCGCGCTTCGAGCCTGTCGAAGTATCTGCCGTACTTTTCCAGCCGTTCGTCCTGCTGTACGTAACCGGCCAGTGTGTCGCGTCCGAGTGCCAGCAGTTCCGGTTCGATCCAGGCGCTGGCCTTGTTCGCCGCCTGGGCCAGTGCCATGAAGCGGCCGAGCCGGGCACGCGCCTCCTGGTCGCCTGCGTCGGCGCTTGTCGGCAGGCTGGCGTAAACGCCCAGTCTGCGTACGCTGGCGTTCACCTCAAACAGCTGTTCAAGAAAGCCGTACAGGTTGGACGCGTCGAGCTTGCCCTGCTGATGGGCAATGGGCTGGATGGCCTTGTACGCGTCGGCCAGTGCAGCCTCGTAGTCATCTTCAGTGGCAAAAAGGCTGGCCAGGTTCCAGGTGTACTCCGGATCCATGTCCTTGCGGTGCGGAAGTGCGCTGGTGGTTGACATGTGCAGAGGATACCCGCTTTGCGGATGAGTCCGCGGTCAGTCTCCGCGCAGTTGCTCCACCGCGTCAAGAAGCCGGTTCAGTCCGTACTCGAACGGGTCACGTTCGTCCGCCAGTCCGCCGAAGGTCCAGAGGCGGGTGTGAACCGGGTAACGGTCAAGGTCGAAGTAGCGTTGCCAGAACTCCTCACGTGCGGAGTTGAACTCACTGACGCTCAGACCGGTCTGCTGGCTCGCCTCACGCTCGAGCAGGGTGTCGCGCGCGGCACCGTGGACGAAGCTGTCGATGGTGCGGGCAGCCTGGACGATGTCACCCGGCGGCAGTCCGAGCCGTTCCAGGGCGCCGTACAGGTACTCGCTGGCGTCCAGGTAGTGCGGTCCCAGCGATAGGCGCACCAGGTTTGACTGCAGTATCCAGGGATGGCGGCCGAAGAGCTGCCACTGCTGCAGGGCGAGGCCGAACACCTGACCGCGCCAGTCCAGCGTTGCTTCCGGCCGGCGGATTTCCAGGTAGACATGATCAACCATGAGTTCAAGCAGTTCCGCCTTGCTGCTTATGTAGGTGTAGAGGCTCATCGTGCCCGCGCCCAGCTGCCTTGCCAGCTGACGCATCGACAGCGCCTCGGTGCCCTCCTCGTCCGCGAGTTTCACCGCAGCTTCGACGATTTCCGCGAGCGTCAGCCGGGCCTTCGGGCCGCGGCTGGGTGGCGGGGGCGGATCCCACAGCAGGCGGATTGTCCTGAGTGGATCGGGGTTATTGCGGTCGTCTTTGCTCACGCTGCCTCCTGGTTCGCTGTGGCTGAGTGTACCAACTCCGTACGCCGGTAACCCAGCATAAAGTTTATCTCCGTACGCTGTCTGGCGTTCACAGTGTACCTGTATACCTCTGTTTTGTACCCGCCTGGATCTGCCCTGCTTCTATGCTGTTGTCTAGACAACTAGACAGGAGGTTTCGGCAAGACGTGGTTGTGACTGATACACGCCCCATCTACCGCACCATTGCGGACGACCTGCGCTACCGGATTACGTCCGGACAGCTGCAGATTGGTAACCGGCTGCCCAGTGAGACGGAGCTGTGCGGCACGTATGGCGTGTCGAGAATGACGGTCCGCCAGGCACTGGGAAGCCTGCAGGCCAGCGGTCACCTGATCAAGAGGCGCGGCAAAGGCACCTTTGTCGCCTCAACCAAGGCAGAGCGGTCCGCCTCCCGCCTGCTCGGCTTCGAGGAAGACACCACCAACCGCGGCCTGACCGCCGGCACCCGGGTTCTGGAGAAGGGCTGGAGCGAGCTCGACAGTGAAGCACAGCTGCTGCTTGAACGTACGGGCCCTGACCGCGCCTACACCGTGGAGCGCCTGCGCACGGTCGACGGTGAACCGATCGGCATCAACCGCGTCATCCTGCTCGAGAAATGGGCTGACCGTCTGGCCGAGGCTGACTTCAGCGGCTCGCTCTACGGCATCATCCACAGACGGCTCGACGACGAAGTGATCCACGCTGACCAGCGGATCGAGGCGGCCGCGGCAAGCGCAGATCAGGCTGAGCTTCTTGACGTGGAGCCCTCTGCGCCACTGCTCAGAATCACGCGTGTCACCCATACCGCCCGTCACGGAATCATCGGCCTCACCCGCACGCTGTACCGCGGAGACCGCTATTACCTGTCACTCACCGTCAGTCGCGGTGATCGGCAGAATCAACAGGAGGAATGACATGAAAAAATACTGCCTGCTGGCCACACTTGCTCTCGGAATGCTTCTGGGTCACGCCCAGGCACAGGAGTGCGAACGCGGCGAACTCGACGCGCGCTTCTGTGACGCGGACGGCGACATGCTCGCTGACACCCCCGAATCCGGTCTGCTCGACCCATCAACCCTGGTGTTCACTTACGCCCCGACCGAAGACCCGGCCGTCTACCAGGACGCTTTCGCTGAATTCCTTGACCACCTGAGCGAACTGACCGGCCGCGACGTCGTCTACTTCCCTGTCAACAGTTACGCCGCACAGATCGAGGCAATGCGCGCGGGCCGTCTGCACGTTTCGGGCTTCGCCGCCGGGGCTGTCCAGGAGGCAGTCAATACCGCGGGATTCATCCCCGTGGCTGTAATGGCCGATGACGATGGCGTGTACGGCTACACCATGCAGGTAATCGTGCGGCCCGACTCTGACATCGGGTCACTGGAAGATCTGGAAGGCCGCCAGCTCGCCTTCGTTGGCCCCACCAGCAACAGCGGCTACAAGGCACCCTCGGCCCTGCTGTACAGCATGCTCGGCCTCAAGCCTGACGAGGGTTACCAGACCGCCTTCTCCGGCGGGCACGACAACTCCATCCTCGGCGTCGTAAATGGTGACTACGAGTCAGCCGCCATCGCCTCGAGCGTCATGCAGCGCATGATGGACCGCGAAGTCCTGTCAGCAGACGACGTCCGCATCGTTTACGACTCGCAGTCATTCCCCTCCACGGCCTACGGTTACGCCTACAATCTTGAGCCTGAGCTCGCCCGGGCGATTGCCGAAGCGTTCCTGACATTCGACTGGGAAGGCACCGCACTCATTGCGGAGTTCAATGACGTGTCCCAGTGGATCGAAATCGACTACCAGCGTGACTGGCAGGTACTGCGGGACATTGCAGCCGCCAGTGCCGAACTGGAGGACTGACCGCCATACTGCAGATCACGGCCCTGACCAAGCAGTACGGCCGCGGTGAAGTGGCCGTGAGAAACGTTGACCTGACTGTGGGCGCCGGCGAAGTGCTGGCGCTCATCGGTCCCTCCGGTGCGGGCAAGAGTACGCTCATCCGCTGCGTTAACCGGCTGGTGGAACCGACCTCGGGCAGCATCATGCTCAAAGACCGGGAACTGACCACCTTGCGCGGAAGCCAGCTCAGGCACGCCCGGCGCCGCATCGGCATGATTTTCCAGGAGCACGCGCTGGTGGACCGGCTTACGGTAATGGAGAATGTCCTGTCAGGTCAGCTGGGCTACACGGGTTTCTGGCGCAGCCAGTTGCGGCGTTTTCCGCAGGAGACGATCACGCGGGCCTTCGAACTCCTTGAGCGGGTCGACCTGACCGATCATGTTGACAAGCGGGCAGACCAGCTTTCGGGTGGGCAGCGCCAGCGGGTGGGTATCGCCCGCGCGCTTCTGCAGAATCCCGAGTTTCTGCTGGTCGACGAGCCCACCGCCAGTCTCGACCCGAAAACTTCACGGCAGATCATGCGTCTGCTTCTTGAGCTTGCCTCAGAGCACGGGCTCTCGGCCATCATCAACATCCATGACGTGCCCCTGGCGCAGATGTTCATCAGCCGGATCGTGGGCCTGCGCCAGGGTGAGGTCGTGTTTGACGGTCCGACCGAGCAGCTGACCCCGGATGTATTGACGACCATCTACGGCGAGGAGGACTGGGCCCCCCAGACCGAGGATGAGACTGAGCCGCTGCCGGAGGTGCCTGCGTGACCGGTGCCACCGTGAGGCGCTGGCGTCCGCCGCCGGCAATACGCAATCCCTGGCTGCGCTGGGCGCTCATTCTGGCCGCGCTCACCTACCTGTACCTGGCCTTCAGTACGCTCGACGTGAACTGGGAGCGCGTTCAGCAGGGCGTCGTACGCGCGCAAACCCTGTTCCGCGGCTTCCTGACGCCGGACTTCACATCGCGCGGCAGTGCCATAACGACCGGCATGCTGGAGAGTCTGACCATGACCGTCATCGCCTCGGTTCTGGGGGTGATCCTGTCGGTGCCATTCGCATTCGGCGCTGCCCGTAACATCGCTCCCCTGCCCATCTACATTCTGTGCCGGGCCGTCATTGTCATTTCACGCAGCTTTCAGGAGATTGTCATTGCGATCTTCTTCGTTGTGATGATCGGTTTCGGCCCCCTTGCCGGGACCCTCACCCTTGCATTCGCCACCATCGGCTTTCTGGGCAAGCTGCTGGCTGAGGCAATCGAGGACATTGATCCGCGCCAGCTCGAAGCAATCCGGGCCACCGGCGGCAACTGGTTCCAGCAGATGGGTTACGGCGTGGTGCCCCAGATCAAGGCCCGCTTCGTCGGCCTGTCGTTTTACCGCCTCGACATCAATTTCCGTGAGTCGAGCGTGCTCGGACTCGTAGGTGCAGGTGGCATCGGGGCCACACTCAACACCTCAATATCACGCTATGAGTACAGCACCACCGCCGCAATCATCCTTATTATTGTCGTCATCGTATTTGGCCTGGAACTGCTGTCAGGCGTCATCCGGGCGAGGCTGCGCTGATGCCCGTATTCTCCCGCAATGACGAGAAGCACTGGACGCTGCTCACCCGGCGTCAGTCACTGATCCGCTATCTGATCTGGCTCGCTGGCATCGTAATAGTGCTCATCAGCTTCCGCTTCATCTCCGGGCAGACACTGTGGATGTTCGTTTCAGACGCGCCCCGCCAGGCGGCCGACCTCGTCTCGCGGATGTTCCCGCCTGACTGGGCTTACGCCAACCGTCTGTGGCGGGCACTGTGGGACACGATCAACATCGCCACGCTCGGCACCCTGATGTCGATAATCATCGCCGTGCCGCTGGCCTTTCTCGCGGCGCGCAACACGACCCCGCATCCGGTCCTGCGTCAGTTCGCGCTGCTCATCATCGTGTTTTCCCGCTCGGTCAACGCCCTCATCTGGGCACTGCTGCTGGTCAGCGTGATCGGACCGGGAGTCCTGGCCGGAGTGATCGCCATCGGCCTGCGTTCCATCGGCTTTGTCGCCAAGCTGCTGTTCGAGGCAATCGAGGAGATCAACGTCAAACCCATCGAAGCACTCACGGCCACCGGTGCAACCGGGTCTCAGGTGACCAGCTACGGCATAGTCCCGCAAGTAATGCCGACCTTCATCGGCACCGCCGTGTACCGCTGGGACATCAACATCCGTGAATCGACGATCGTTGGCCTGGTCGGTGCCGGCGGCATCGGCCTGCAGCTCGACGCGGCCATTGACGGTCTGCAGTGGGCACGTGCCAGCACGATATTCATCATGATCCTGGCCCTGGTTGTTGTCAGCGAATGGGTGTCGGCAGAAGCACGGAAGCGGGTCACGTGAAAGAACAGCGGCTGGAGGGCATCCGTACTGTCTTCTTGGATCTGGATGGCGTCGTCTGGTTCGGCGACGAGCTGGCGCCCGGCGCTGCGGAGGCTGTTGACAGCATGCGTTCCAACGGCCTGCGTGTCTGCTTCGTGAGCAACATCACCAGCAGTCCGGCTGAGCAGATCGCAAACAAGCTGGACGGCCTGGGCGTGCCCGCCACGCTCGCTGACGTGCAGACCCCCTTCAGCATCCTTCACACCCACCCCTACCTGCTGGACCGCCCACCGGTGCTGCTGATAGGCAACGACGCGGTCCGGACCGCACTGGGCGAATCCGGCCTGCAGCTGAGCGAGGACCCCAGCGAAGCGCGGGTGGTGCTGCTTAGCCGGGACATCAATACAACCTACCTTGACCTTGCCCTCGCTGCCGACGCGCTGCACAACGGCGCCAGGCTGCTGGCCCTGAACCTTGACGCGCGGGTCCCCTCGGAAGGCGGCCGGCTCATGCCGGGCACGGGCGCCATCGCTGCCCTCCTCAGTTACGCCACCGGCGTCGAGGCGACCGCCATCGGCAAGCCAGCCCGCTTCTTCTTTGACGCCGCACTCAAACGTTTCGGCGCCGACCGCGCCACGACGGTGATGGCCGGCGACAACCTCGATTCAGACATCAGCGGTGGCCTGAGCGCAGGTCTGCTCACCGTTCAGGTGGGCGGTGACGGCTTCAGCCAGTCCGGCCAGCCGCCGGTACCCGACTGGCGCGTGGATAACATCGCTGAGCTTGCGGGGCTGCTGCTGCAGGCCGGTTATAGTGCTGAGCCATTGACCTGAGAGACACAGTCAGTGGCGGAGGCCTGTCATGATTCCGTGGGAACATCTTGGTGACGCCGCAATCCCCGGCACACCCGACAAACTGAGTCTTCACCGGCGTGACGGCGAGTTTTCACTGCGACTGGCCCGGGTCGAGCTGATGAACAGCCGCATGCACGGCTCCGAGGAGGAACTGGCCAGCCTGGCAATCGAGGCGCTTCCCACAGCCCGGAACGTGCTCGTCGGCGGCCTGGGCATGGGCTTCACGCTGCGGGCGGCCCTGGACCTGCTGCCGGAGTCAGCCCGGCTTGTGGTTGCCGAGCTCATACCTGAGGTGGTCGACTGGAACGAGCGCTTCCTGGGTGATCTGGCAGGCCAGCCACTGGCGGATCCGCGGGTGAGTGTACACGTCGCTGACGTCAATGACGTCATCAGCCGTTCAGCTGAAACGTTCGACCTGATTCTGCTGGACACGGACAACGGACCAGAGGGCACCGTGACAGAGGATAACGAACAGCTCTACTCGGACGCCGGCCTGCAGCGGACTCTGGCGAGCCTGAAGCCCGCCGGGATACTGGCTGTCTGGTCGGCTTTTGACAGTCCCCGCTTCACCAACCGCCTGAAACGCGCCGGCTTCCGGGTCGAAAAGCGCAACACGCGGGCGCGCAAGGGCAAGTCAAAGGCTGGCCGGCACGTAATCTGGCTCGCCCACAAATGAGCTGAGCCCGCCCAAGTACAATTGCCGGCATGATTGTCATCAGTGATCTTGACGGCACGATCAGCGACGCCGAGCACCGCGTCCATCTGGTGCGCGAGCACCCGAAGGACTACGACACCTTCTTCGCCGAAGCCCGCAATGACGGTCCGATTGACGCTGTCATCACCGTCCTGAACGCACTCAAGCAGGCCGGCCATGAAATCCACATAATCACAGGACGCAGTGAGGCCGTGCGCGCTGACACGCTGGCGTGGCTGGAGGAGCACTCCGTTCCCCATGACCGGCTGCTGATGCGGCCCGAGCACGACTTCACCCCGGATGACCGGCTCAAGGAATCGTGGTTCCTGAGCGATTACCGGCCCGAAGACGTGCTGCTGGTGCTGGATGACCGGGCAAGGGTTGTGCGGATGTGGCGCCGGCTGGGACTTACCTGCCTGCAGGTGGCTGACGGCGACTTCTGATCTTGGCAATTGATTAGAACTGCTGGGCAAACTCGCAGCCAGTCAGCACGCCATTTCCGGCAGCGCGGCACAATGAGTACGTGCTATTCGGAGATATGGTCATCGCGTATTCATTGATTGAGGAGCTCGGCTCGCGCCGTACGAGCACCTTCCTGGCACTGCTGGAGACGCCGGATCTGAGCCTGGCGCCGCAGGACCGGGCTGTGCTTGCCAGCTTCATCGACCGCCTGGCGGAGCAGTTCGGGACGGAGCATGCTGCTGTCCGGCAGCTGCGCGCTGTGGCGCCCGGGTCTGCTGATGAGTGTCCTGAACCCTGACTACTGTGGTCAGCTGCGGATGTAACTCTCCATCTGTTCGATCATGAAGCGCTGCTCCTGCATCACTACTTTCACGACGTCACCCACCGATATCATGCCTGCCAGTTTTCCGTCATCCACAACGGGCAGGTGGCGGATGCGCCGGTCGGTCATCAGTTGCATGCAGTAGGTCATGTCGTCACCAGGGCTTACCGTCACGACATCAGCAGTCATGCTGTCCCCCACCAGCGTGTCCCGGGAGGCCTTGCCCTGCAGGATCACTTTGCGGGCGTAATCCCGCTCGGAGAATATGCCCACCAGCACATCATCCTCTGTCACGGCCAGGGCTCCGATGTTGTGGGCCGCCAGCACCCCGAGCGCCTCAAGTACCGTAGAGTCGGGCCCGACCGCATGAACCTGACGGCCCTTTTCGGCAAGTATCTGTTCAACACGCGTACTTACGTTCATGGTTCACCTCTCAGGAGTTAGCCTGCTGCCATTGTACGGTTTCGGGTACGCAACATTCAGGGCCGCAGCTAATGTTGTACCTGCGGCCCTGAATGGCATGGATGCTACGTGGACTCAGCTGTGCTCCGCGTGTTTCAGGCGCAGTTCCGCGATGATCATGGCTGCCGCGTCAGTCGAAATGTTGCGTTCTTCGGCAAGCTGGTACGCCTGGATGAGCTTCTCACCAATCGTTGCGATCTGGCCATAGGCGCGTTCCCGGTCATAGCCACCCGGCTGCAGTTCATTGGCAATGTTCACCACGCCACCGCCGTTGATGATGAAGTCCGGGGCATAGAGGATTCCTCTGGTGCGCAGTGCGTCAGCGTGGCGGGGTTCAGCCAGCTGGTTGTTTGCGGAGCCTGCAACTATGCGGGCGCCGAGCCGGGGGACGGTTGAATCATTGATTACCGCACCCAGGGCGCAGGGGGCGAACACGTCACATTCGACATCGTAGATGGCGTCACTTGACACTGCTTCGGCCCCAAGAACATTGACGGCGTGGTCGATGCGTTTCTGGGCAATGTCGGTAACGATCACGTGAGCGCCTTCTGAACGCAGATATTCGCACAGGCTCATACCGACCGCTCCCAGACCCTGGATGGCCACGCGACGGCCAGCCAGGCTGTCACTGCCGCTGGCATGCTGCAGGGAGGCCTTTATGCCACTGAAGATGCCGAAGGCGGTTGCCGGCGACGGGTCTCCGCTGGTGTCGGGCAGGCCCGCCACGTGGCTCGTCTGAGTTTTGACGGCCTCCATGTCCTCGGGTTCGGTTCCGACATCCTCGGCAGTGATGTAGCGTCCGCCGAGCCAGTTGACGGCCCGGCCAAAGGCCTCAAACATTTCCGGGCTCTTGTCGGTGCCTGAATCTGCGATTATCACGGCCTTGCCGCCACCCAGGTCAAGGCCCATTGCGGCATTCTTGTACGTCATTGCCCTGCTCAGGCGCAGCACGTCATAAAGTGCCGCCTCTTCGGATTCATAGGGCCAGATCCGGCAACCGCCGAGCGCGGGTCCCAGGCTCGTGCTGTGAATTGCGATTATTGCGCGCAGCCCGGTCTTCTCGTCCTGAAAGAAGCTCACCTGTTCGTGCCCGGCGGCCTGCATCTGCTCCAAGGTTTTAATGACAGACTCCTCCATTACGCTGGAATGTGCCCTCAGGGCGCTAGCGTTCCGATTTGAGCCCATGCTTGCACAACCGCGCGGCAGATACCAGAGCTCCCGGGACGGTCCGGGGTGCTACCCGTCTGCAGCCTCACGCTCATGTTCAATCAGTACGGGCAGCCTGGCGCGCCGCACGACCCGTTCGGCCACACTCCCGTTGAGGAAGTGATCGATCCCTGTCCGGCCGTGTGTGCCCATCACGATCAGCTCGGCCTGCCAGCGTGCGGCTTCTTCAATGATGATGTCGGCCGGCTGCCCAGTGCGAATTACAATCTCATCGCGGTCGCTGGCAAAGTCGCTGAGCCAGGCGCGCACGCGCAGCTCAAGTTCCGCTTTCTGCTCCGGAGCCGAAACCGTCGAGGTTAGCGAGCCGGCCAGCTGGCGCGGATCAAGCACATGCAGCAGCAGGCAGTCGGCGTCAGCGAAACGCTGCCGCACGAGTTCGAGTGCAGCCGCGGAACTGCGAGAGAAATCCATCGGTATCAGGATCCGTGTGAACATCTTCCTCAACCTCCCTGACTGTTGCCGTCAGTCATACCATCCGTGAACCGGTCAATCACCCGCTGTCCTTCGGGACTGACGCCGCTGAGGATGACCTCGCTGCCGCGTGCCCGGAAGCGCCGCTCGAGATTCTCGATGGCCGCAACAGCAGTGGCGTCCCAGATGTTGGCAGCCGTGAAGTCAAGGACAACTCTTCTGGGGGCCTCAGTCGGATCAATCGCCGCCAGGAATGCCTCACTGCTGACGAAGAACACCTGGCCCTCGATACGGTACGTACGCGTACCGGTAGCCTCGTCCAGTTCACTGTGAACCCTGGTCTGCTGTGCCACCTTACGGGCAAAGAACACGCTGGCCAGCAGGACGCCGACCAGCACGCCGAGCGCCAGGTTGTTGGTGGCCAGCACCACGCCGACGGTGCCCAGCATGATGATTGTTTCGGTGGGTGGCTGCCGGAACAGCGCAGTAACACTGCGCCAGTCGAACGTGTTGATGGCAACCATGATCATCACGGCGACGAGAGCGGCCATCGGGATGACTTTCAGCAGGTCACCGAACACGAGCAGCAGCGTCATCAGGAAGACACCGGCGACCAGGGTGCTGAGCCGGGTGCGGCCGCCGCTGCCGACATTGATGACGGACTGGCCGATCATGGCGCAACCGGCCATGCCGCCGAACATGCCCGCGACGATGTTGCCGATTCCCTGCCCGCGCGCCTCGCGGTTCTTGTCGCTGCCCGTTTCGGTCATTTCGTCCAGCAGGTTCGCCGTCAGCAGTGATTCAATGATGCCGACCATGGCGAGTGGCAACGCGTAGGGCAGCACTATCATCAGTGTTTCCAGGCTGAACGGAACGGCAGGCAACGCGAACAGCGGCAGTGTGGAAGGCAGCTCACCCATGTCGGCAACCGTCGGGAACAGGTTGCCGCCAAAAAAGGTGATGAGGGTAAGAACAATGATCGCGATGAGTGGTGCCGGTACTGCCCGCGTGACATAGGGAAACAGGTAGATGATTGCCAGACCACCGCCGACCAGCAGGTAAGTCCCCACTCCCGCACCCTGGAAGTGAACCAGCTGGGCGATGAAGATCAGTATCGCCAGGGCGTTCACAAAGCCGACCATCACGGCTTTGGGCACGAACTTCATGTAACGGCCCAGCTTCAGCACGCCGAAGATGATCTGAATCACGCCGGTCAGTACTGTGGCGGCGAACAGGTACTCAATCCCATGATCACGCACAAGTGTGACCATCAGCAGCGCCATTGCGCCGGTGGCTGCGCTGACCATGGCCGGGCGGCCACCGGTGAAGGACAGCACCACGGCAATCAGGAAGCTCGCGTACAGGCCGACTTTCGGGTCGACACCAGCGATAATGCTGAAAGCGATCGCCTCGGGAATCAGTGCCAGTGCGACTACAATGCCGGCCAGAATGTCAGCGCGGATATTGCTGAGCCATTCTGCACGGATACGGGTAACCAGGTGGGCAGAAAGCAATTTGACTCCTCGGAAGTGATGCTGAGGCATCACGGGACAAGCCTACCCGAATCAGCCGCATAAGACAGTGCAGCCGTTGACTCTGCCCTGCGTCTGTCCAGCCTCCCGGCCGGTGGGCAGATCGGCGTCTCAGCTCAGAAGTCATTCCAACCAGGCGTGGGGGCTTGACGGCATCCGAAAGCAGGTGCAAGTATTGTCCCAGCATTTCCTAGTGCAGCACTAGGGATTTGCAGCAGAGTGCTGTCCTGCTGAACAAAAGCATACGCCGTACAGCCCTACCTGTACCGTTTCAGGAAAGGAAACTACATGTTCTCCGGCTTCATCCGCAAAGCATCACTGGCCAGCCTGGCCGTTGCACTCTCAGCGGGCCTTGCCGCTGCTCAGCAGATCAGCGTGAATCACGTCCAGGGCGAAACAAAGCTGGATACAAATCCGGAACTGGTCTTCAGCTTCGATTACGCCGCCATCGACACACTCGTCAATCTCGGAGTCGAGGTACAGGGTGCTCCGCCCCTTGCTGGCGCGCAGCCTGACTGGTTGCCTCAGGGACTGACCAACATCGGCAGCCTCTTTGAACCGGACTATGAGGAAATCAATGCCTCCCAGCCGGATCTGATCATTGTCGGGGGCCGTTCAGCAGCCGCCTATCCGGAGCTGTCCGCCATGGCACCGACCATTGATGTCACCTACGGTGACGACTTCTACACCAGCCTGAAGACAAACACACTCCTGCTCGCGGGGATCTTCGGAAAGGAAGCCGAGGCCGAAGCAGCCCTGGCCGAAATACAGGCCAAGGTTGATTCACTGCGGGAACAGGTATCGGAAAGCGGCAATGGCCTGGTCATGATGGTCAGCGGTGGCAGCCTCTCGCTGCTGGCACCCAACAACGCCCGGGCCGGCCGTGGCTCACTGCTGTACCAGACCCTGGGCCTGGTTCCGGCCCTCGAGGACGTGGCCGGCGCCACCCATGGGGAGCCCATCTCGTTCGAGTTCCTGCTTAATCACGATCCGGATTGGCTGTTCGTCATTGACCGTGACGCCGCCGTTGGTACCGAAGACAGCCAGCCGGCAGCTGCCGTGCTGGATAACGAGCTCATGCATGACACGTCGGCCTGGCAGAACGGCCAAATTGTTTACCTGGATCCGTTCAACTGGTACATCATCACGGGTGCAGGCATCTCCACCGCCAACGAAATGCTCGACGAAGTTGCCGCGGCTTACAACCGCTGAACCGCAGCCTTGTTGACGCAACCACAGCCCCGATGGGCCAATCTGAAACTTGCACTGGCCCTGCTGGCGCTCGTGCTGCTCACCATCATGAGCCTGGCGATAGGCGTTTACGACCTGTCGCTGGGCTCGCTGTTCAGCCTCGACAATCTGCAGGCGAACATGGTGATGTTCGTCAGCCGCTTGCCGCGAACCATCGCAATCATCCTGGTCGGCGCCTCGATGGGTGTGGCCGGCATGATCATGCAGCTGCTCTCACGCAACCGGTTTGTGTCCCCTTCCACAGCGGGCACCAACGAGGCGGCTGCCCTTGGCATCCTGGTCGTCACGATGTTTGCGCCCAACAGCAGCGTGCTGGTGAAAATCGCTGTCGCGTCCGTGTTTGCCCTTGCTGGCACTGCGCTGCTGCTGCTGATTCTGCGGCGCATACCGCTGCGCTCGCCGCTGATCGTGCCGCTGCTCGGAATCATGCTCGGTGGAATCATCGCCGCTCTCACGACCTTTCTTGCCTACCGATACAATTTCCTGCAGTCGCTGGCTTCCTGGACCAACGGTGATTTCTCCCGGGTGCTCCGCGGACGCTATGAGCTGCTGTGGATTTCCGGCGCACTGACAGTGGTCGCCTACATTGCGGCTGACCGTCTGACCGTCGCTGGCATGGGCGAAAGCTTCACCCGCAACCTGGGCGTGAACTACGGCCGGGTCGTTGCCCTGGGCCTGACTGTCGTGTCGCTGATTACTGCCGTCAATGTGGTGAACGTTGGCGCCATCCCGTTCATCGGCCTGGTGGTGCCCAATGTGGTCAGCATGCTGGTCGGCGACAACGTACGCCGGGCCATACCCTACCTGGCGATCTTTGGTGCAGGATTCGTACTGCTGTGTGACATACTCGGGCGCACACTGCGCTTTCCGTACGAGATTCCGATCGGCACAATGGTCGGTTTCATCGGCGGAGCCCTGTTCCTGACCCTGCTTCTGAGGCGGTCCGCACGTGTCGGCTGACAGTCTGCTGGACCGGCGCAAGGGGGAATCCCGGTCGCCAGTCAGACGCCGCTGGGGCAGATTCTCTCCGGCCCTGAGCCTCACGGTCATGGCGGTCCTGGCACTGGCGATAATCATCGTTTTCATGACGATCGAGGCGCGGGGGTCCTGGAGTTTCATAATCCCCTTCCGTGGCCGCAAGGTGCTGGGCATCATGCTGGTCGGCACGGCCATTGCTGCGTCGACAGTCATGTTCCAGACGATTACCAACAACCGCATCCTGACACCGTCAATCATGGGCTTCGATGCCCTGTACATGCTGATCCAGACGGTGCTGGTGTTCTACTTCGGTTCACTGACGCTGGTGCAGATGAATTCGAACCTGCTGTTCCTGATTCAGGTTGTGGCCATGATGCTGCTTGCCGGCACCCTGTTCTACGGGCTGTTCATGGTGGCCAACCGCAGCCTGCACATGCTGGTACTGGTTGGAATTGTGCTGGGCCTGATGCTGAGAAACTTCACCAACCTGCTCCAGCGCGTCATGGATCCTGTGGAATTTGCAGTGCTGCAGGACACCGGTTTCGCAAGTTTCAATGCCATTCCGCGGGATCTGCTGCTCATTTCGACCGTTCTCATGGTTTTTGCACTGTTCGTGGCCTGGCGCATGCGCTTCACGCTGGATATCCTTGCGCTGGGACGTGACATGGCAATCGGCCTGGGTGTCAACTACCAGCGCACCGTAATGATCGCCCTCGGGGTCATCACCACGCTGGTTGCCATCTCCACCGCGCTGGTCGGGCCGATCACGTTCTTTGGCCTGCTGGTGGCCAACCTTGCTTACGTGCTGGTGCGTTCATACCGGCATGGCGTGATCATCGCGGCCGCAGCCCTGCTGGCCGTCATCGCGTTGCTGGGAGGTCAACTCGTACTGGAGCGTGTTTTCAGCTTCGACACCAGCCTGTCGGTAATCATCGAATTCATAGGCGGCATTGTATTCATAGTGCTGTTGCTGCGAGGAGTCGTCAGATGATAGAAGTTTCCTCAGTCACAAAACGTTACGGCCACAATGCCGTTGTAAACGATGTCTCAGTGCAGATTCCACGTGGAGGCATCACGGCAATAATCGGGCCGAACGGAGCGGGGAAATCAACCCTGCTGTCAGTCATCTCACGGCTGATGAAGCCCGATGGCGGGACCATCAGCATTGACGGCGACGACATAAATCAGATTGCCAGTGAAAACCTGGCCCGGCGCATGGCTGTGCTGCGTCAGGACAACCACCTGGGTGTGCGCCTGACGGTCGAGGATCTGGTGGGCTTCGGCCGCTACCCGTACAACAAAGGCAGGCCCACCCGTGATGACGCTGTCCACATTGAGGCCGCACTGGACTTCCTGGAGCTGCAGGACCTGCGGTTCCGCTTTCTGGACGAACTTTCCGGTGGTCAGCGGCAGCGGGCATTCGTGGCCATGGTTCTGTGCCAGGACACGGATTACATCCTGCTGGACGAGCCACTGGCGAGCCTGGACATGAGACATGCCGTGGCCATGATGAAACGGCTGCGGCGGATCACTACAGAGCTGGACAAGACAGTGGTGCTCGTGCTCCATGACATCAATTTCGCGTCCGCCTATGCGGATTCAATAATTGCGATGAAGGACGGTGAGCTGGTCGCGCACGCGACGCCGGCTGAAGTCATCACACCTGACGTACTGCACAGCATTTATGACATGGAAGTGGCCGTGCACGAAATTGAGGGCCGCCGGGTTGGCCTTTACTTCGGGTGAGCCTCAGTCAACGGTGATCATCACCGGCACGTGATCACTGGCGCCTTTGCCTTTGCGCTCGTCCCGGTCGATGAAGGCGTCGGTCACCCGCTCTGTCAGTGGCGGCGACGTAAGGATGAAGTCGATGCGCATGCCTTCGTTGCGGGGGAAACGGAGTCGCTGGTAATCCCAGTAGGTGTAGCCTTCCGGCACGAGCTCGCGCACCATGTCGCTGTAGCCCAGGTCAAGGAAGCGCCGGAAAGCCGCCCGTTCGGGCTTGCTCACGTGGGTGGCACCTTCGAACAGCGCGATATCCCACACATCGGCGTCTGTGGGTGCGATGTTGAAGTCACCGGCAAGTGCCACCGGTTGGTCAGCAATACCCCCGGCTTCCAGGGCAAGCGCTTCCAGCCAACCGAGTTTGTAGGCGTAATGCGGGTCATCCAGCCCGCGGCCATGGGGCACGTACAGGCTGTAGACACGAACTCCGCTGACCATGGCCGACAGTGCCCGTGGCTCCGCTTCGGTGTTGTCGCCGAACAGTGGAATCCCGGCGAAGTGTGGCCGGACGTCACTCATTGGCTCGCGGCTGATGAGTGCAACGCCGTTCCACTGGTTCAGGCCCAGCGCTTCCACGTGATAGCCGCGCTCATGCAGCTGCTCGAAGGGGAACTGATCCGGCCGGCATTTCGTTTCCTGCAACGCCAGAACGTCGGGCTCATGCGTGTCGAGCCAGTTGATTACCCGGTCTATGCGCGCTCGGATGGAGTTGATGTTCCAGGTGGCGATTTTCATGGGGCATTGAACCATGCCACGCCTGCTGCCTCAGGCTTTCTTGACCACACTTGACTTCAGGCGCATGCGTCCGAAGCCGTCCACCCGGCAGTCGATATCGTGGCCGTCAACCGGCTCCACCAGGCGAATGTTGCGCACTTTGGTTCCTGCCTTGAGGCCACCGGTCGAGCCCTTGACGGGCAGGTCGCGGACCACGGTCACGGAGTCACCGTCCTGCAGCACATTGCCGACTGCATCCAGGACTTCGCTGCTTTCTGCTGACGTCTCAGACGGGCTCCACTCATTGGCGCACATGGAGCAGACCAGCAGGTCGCCCATCTCGTACGTATGTTCGCTTCCGCACTCAGGACAAACAGGGGTATTCGTAGCCATGCGTTTCATCATAGCTGAGGCGTGTTCGGGCTACCTAACCGATAGATTGCGCTGTTTTGGCACCCATGTTGTAGTGACGGCGTGAGACCTCTGCTGCAAACCCCGCCTGACCCAACCCTTAGCTGGCTGCGCCTGACCCTCGGGTTTGCCATGCTCCCACATGGTGCGCAGAAGCTTTTAGGCTGGTTCGGCGGCAGTGGCTACAGTGGCACGATAGGCTTCTTCGAAAGCCAGCTTGGCCTCCCTCCGGCCGTGACACTGTTGGTAATCCTCACCGAATCTGTCGGTGCACTGCTGTTGATACTGGGTCTTGGCGGGCGCTTTGCGGCAGCCGCCCTGATCGGGAACATGATCGGAGCGATTGCCCTGGTGAATGCAGCGAACGGTTTCTTCTGGACTGCCCAGGGCTGGGAATTCCCGCTGGTCATAATCCTGGTCTCCGCTGTCATACTCGTTCGCGGCAGTGGCGCCTACTCGCTTGACTACCTGCTCACGGCTGAAAACAGCCAGCGCGTGGCAACCCGCAGTACAGCCGCGGCAGGCTAGAATCGCAGCGTGGCAACAAGACATGTCCTGCTGGGCCTGCTGGCAATTCAACCGATGTCCGGTTATGACATCCGGCAAAACCTGAGTATTTCCCTGGATTCCCTGTGGGCCGCAAGCTACGGGCAGATATACCCTGCGCTGCACAAACTGGCTGACGAAGGTCTCGTGACCGCCAGCACCACGGCGACCGGCCAGCGCGAACGCATTGTTTACAGCCTGACCGCCAGGGGCAAAGACGCATTCAATGAGTGGCTTAACGAACCGGTGCAATACCTGCCGAACCGTGATCCGTTCAAGTTCTGGGCCTCATATCTGGACAGTCTGCCCCCGGAAACCGTGCGGGCGGGTCTGGACCGGCACGCTGAAATCCAGCGTGAACGCCTGGTTTATTTCCGGCAGGTGATTGCGAGCATTGAATCGGGTGAACATCCGATGATCAAGGCCCGCAGTTCCTCGCTTGGCGAGGACGCACTCAAGCGCCTGCAGGCAACCCGCAGCATGATTTTCCGGGAGCTTTCTGCGGACGCCCAGCACGAAATTGATTCGGTGGAACGTATCCGCCGGTTCTGGCAGGACCAGCTCGACAACAGCTGAGCGATGGTCCCACCGCTACGGCCGGCGGCCGGTCCGGACCGTGTAACTGCCATCGGGACTTGCCTTGATGCTGATGCGTCCGTGCAGATCCGTACGGTAAACGGTGCTGCCACTGTAATTGAGAAGCGCCTCCATGTGCGGATGCCCGTACTGGTTGTCCGCTGCGAGGCTGATCACCACAGTCTCCGGTTCAAGCACGGACATGCCTCGGACAGTGTCACCGTTGCGGCTCCCGTGGTGGCTGGCCATGTGCACGTCCACGGGCCCGAGCAGGTCGCTGTGCTCCCGCAGCCAGTAGTCCCACTGCTCTGCCTCGGCGTCACCGGGCAGCAGTGCGCTGAAGCTGCCGTAGTCAATGCGCAGGCCGACGCTGCTGTTGTTCTGATCCCGTGCACGCACCTGTGCCGGTGGAATTATCACGAGCCGTACGTCACCGAGGTTCAACGTGCGCCTGACCGGCTCCAGCAGCTGCGCATCTGAGGCGAGTGCCGCCTGCAGCGTCCGTTCATAGGTGCGTGTCGTGTGCGGCACGCCGTTGTCCATGTAGAACACAGGCTGAAACAGCTGAATCACTTCCGCCATGCCGCCTATGTGGTCAGCGTGGGCGTGACTGGAGATAACCAGGTTCAGTCCTGTCACGCCCAGTTCACGCAGCTGCTCTGCCACCTGGCTGCTGGCCGGTCCGGCATCGTAGAGAACCGTTTGCCCAGTGGGCGCGGTTATCAGAACACTCGTTCCCTGGCCCACATCGAGAAAGTCAATTTCGAGGGCGAGTGCCAGGCTGAGTTGCAGGAAAAACAGGAAGGTGAGCAACAGGCGCACCGGTTGCTGCGTCAAAGGTCGATGTCTCCCTCGGGGCCGTGCTTCATGCTGGATCTGAGGTCGCTGGTACGGTCGAGTCGCTCCCTGGTGGCTTCCGTGTCGATACTGAAAGTGACGCCGGGTTCGCAGACAACCTCGGGGTCGGCGCTGGTGCTGAGCACCTGACCTTCACGGGCACCGGCCGGCAGCAATTCCGCAGAAACAGTCACGACCAGTCCGTCTTCCGTTTCGAGGTGGGCCTCCCGGCTTTCGATACGGTCAACTATGTAGTGGTAAACGGGTGCGTCCATGGATCCGCTCCTGTAACTTCAATTGCCGCTGCCCCTCGATAATACCAAGCACACGGCATGCTTCCACAGGCGAGGCGGAACCTGCGGCAGCAGGACAGAGGCATTCAGCGGGAAGGGCCTGTCTTATGGAAGCTGGTTTCTGGCGTGCAGCAGCGCTGATACTCTTCTGATACGCCCGCCGGTGCAGACTGCTGGGCATGAGGAAATCCCGTCTTTTCAGTCTGCTGTTGGCAGCTTCTCTGGTACTTTCAGCCTGCGGCACAGCTCCGGCGCCGAATCCTGGCGATCCGGATCCTGGCACAGGCCCGGGCAACCCTGACCCGGGCAATCCGCCTGAGTGCCGCGAGACGATAACCGGGAACATCTCAGTTCCGACCCGGTTTGAGAACGGTCCGGAGGAGTGCGACTATTACTTCCCGGAAGTCGACAGGCAGTACCGGGTGACCGCCGAAATGCTGATTGAGCCTGGAACCGTACTGCGCTTCGCACGGGACGCCATCCTGATGGTCACTGATTCCGGCAGCCTGCAGGCCGTTGGCACGCCTGATGAACGCATCCGCTTCGAGGGTCAGCTCAACACCACCGGCTACTGGGCCGGAATCTGTTTCGCTGACAACCGCGCCAGCCGGCTTGAGAATGTGGACGTGCTCTGGGCCGGCAAAGTTTACCTGACCGGCAGCGGTTGCCGTGGTGCCATCAGCGGGATGGTCGGCAGCAGTGAACCCGTCGACATCGTCAACGTGCAGCAGTTCGGTTCCCATACGAACGGCCTGAACGCACACGACCTGGTGCTCGGTGAGTTCAGCGGCAACGCCTTTGGCGGCAACCTTGACTACGGCGTGGCAATCCAAGCTCAGGAGGTGGAGAAACTCGATGCGGCCAGCGATTACGTCGGCACGACCCTCGGACGGGCCAACAGCCGGCCATTCATACATGTCGGCGGCACTCTGAACGAACCGGGTCGGGAGTACGTCTGGATTGCGCTTAACGCCCCCTATACGGTTGATGACTACAGTTACGGCTACAGCAGCTCGCTGTTCGTTGACGGTGGCGCGCTGTTGCTGCTCGAGAAGGGCGTCCACATATATTTCGGTGCGGACACGGCTCTGAACGTCTGGAATTACTCCGGCCTCGGAACTTACGGCGCGCCCGACAACCCGGTGGTGCTGAGTGGCCTTCGGGAAACCAGGGGCGCCTGGAACGGTGTCTGGGCGAATGAATCCAGTGTTGAACTGATCAACACCCGGATCCTCTGGGCCGGGAATTCCAGCGCACTGCGCTCAGCGGGCCTGCAGATCGATGGTGTTGACGACACCATGCCGAAATGGATCAACGGCCTGCATGTTGAAGGCAGCGAGTCGTGCGGAATCCGCCTCCGTGCTGAGAATGCCCTGTTGCTTGAGCAGTTTGAGAACGTCACCTACGACAACAATGCACAGGATTACTGCGGCCCGCCGATGTAAGCCGCTACTGACGACCCAGACTTCACTTGCATTATCACGCCACTGGCGCCATAATGGCGCCATGAAGAGTGTTCAGATCAAAAATGTTCCTGAGGAAACCCACCGCGTCCTCAGGGCACGTGCGGCGCTTTCTGGCCAGTCGCTACAGGAATATCTCCGTAGCCGCCTGATAGAGGAAGCGGCCCGTCCGACAATACAGGAAGTTCTGGATCGAATAGACAGGCGTAAGGGCAGCGACGTCACGTTGGAGTCAGTTGTGGAAGCTGTCCGCTATGACCGAGACAGTCATTGACGCAAGTGTACTGGTGGCTGCGCTCGGAATAGACAGCGCACACGGTCTGGGCATCCGTAACATGCTTCGCCGCCGGGTGCTGATGGCACCAGCTTTGATCGATCTGGAGGTTGCCTCCATACTTCGGCGCCTGTCCGTCAGTGGTCAATTGAGTACCGAAAGGGCTGGAGCTGCCATCACGGATCTGCAGGCAATGCCGATAAGGCGGGTCTCACATGAGCCTCTGATCAGGCGTTGCTGGGAACTACGGAACAATTTGAGTATCTACGACGCGGCCTACGTTGCGGTTGCCGAGCTGCTTGAAATCCCGCTCCTCACAGCGGACGGACGGCTTGGCAGGAGTCCCGGAATCAGGTGTGAAATAGAAGTGGTCAAAATTCATTCACCTGAATAAGCCGGACAGAAACCCCTGAGCCATACCTGCTGCTCAGGCTTCCGGTTTCAGTTCCTGCCCCAGCCGACCCAGTGCTGCCCGCGCCAGCTGCACCGAGGAACTGACGAACGGCCCGGACCACTCCGGCAGCACCAGTGGCACTTCGGTGCAGGCGGCCACGAGCACGTCAATGCCGGCCATTGAACCGGCCAGACGTCTCATTTCACGGCGCACTGCCTCTCCTGTGTCGCCACTCTTGATGCGGTACAGCAATTCCATGAACTCTGTCCGGTCAGGATTCACCACGACTACACCGTGTGCCGCGAATGCCTGCTCATACAGTCGGGCGTCAAGCGTGGCGTTGGCAGCAAGCAGGCCTACCCGGTCAGGCCCGTGCAGCATCGCTCCATCCACGGTCGCTTCAATCATGCTGAGGAACGGCACCGTTATGACGGCTTCGATTTCCGCTTGCCAGGCATGCGCCGCATTGCAGGCCATGACAATCAGCTGCGCGCCACCCGCCTCAAGTCCGGCAGCCATATTCGCAAGGTGCGGACCGGGCGATTCGCCGCTGCCGGCGAGTGCCGCGTTCCGGTCGGGAACAGCCGGGTTGCTGTCAATGAGCAGCCGGATGTGCTCCTGATCGGTGCGTGCGCCACTCAGTGACAGCAGTGTCCGGTGGAAGTCCAGGGTAGCCTCCGGACCCAGACCGCCGATAACCCCCAGCGTCGGTATCAGCTCAGGCGAAGAGTTCACGGTCGTGATAAAGCACCGGTGCACCACCAGTGTGCAGAAACAGGACCTTCTCTTCCGGCCTGAAGTGACCGCTGCGCACCAGATCAATAAGCCCTGCGGCGGCCTTACCGGTGTAGACGCTGTCGAGCAGCATGCCTTCATGCCGGGCGAACAGCTTCACGGCCTCGATCATAGAGTCGGTCGGCAGCGAGTATCCTTCGCCGACATACTCGTCAAACACCCGCACCTGGTCGCTCACGCCCAGATTCTGCCCCAGCAGCTGCAGGGTGCGCTCAGCCAGGTCGGTGATGTGGGTCTCCTGCCGCTCGCGCGGCTGGCGGACACTGATGCCGGCGATCGGCACGCCGTAGTTGCCGCCGACTACCGCTGCGACCAGCCCGGAATGGGTGCCACCCGAGCCGCTGGCCGTGACGATATGGTCAAAGTGCATACCTGATTCATACGCCTGCTGCATGATCTCCTGACCGCAGGCGACGTAACCGAGACTGCCCAGCGGGTTTGAGCCGCCCCCCGGAATCGCGTAACCTTTACGACCTGCGGCCGCCAGTTCCTCAAGCTCAGCCTGCATTGCCGCGGCGAGATCCGTGCCACCCGGCACCACCTCAATCTTTTCAGCCCCGAGCAAACGGAACAGAAAGTTGTTGCCGCTGGCATCATCCCGGAAGCTGCCCTGCACGCGTTCCTCGAGAATCAGCCGGCACTTCAGGCCCTCCCGGACCGCGGCAGCCAAGGTGAGCCGGCAATGATTAGACTGCACCGCCCCGACCGTAATGAGCGTATCCGCGCCCTGGGCCAGAGCGTCAGCCACCAGGAACTCCAGCTTGCGCGTTTTATTGCCGCCAGCGGCCAGGCCAAGCAGGTCATCGCGTTTGATGAACAGTTCCGGACCTCCGAGCAGGCGGCTCAGGTGCGGCAGGGCTTCAATCGGCGTTGCGGCCGGCGTGTATTTGCGGCGGGGAAAACGGCTAAGGTCCATGGCTGAAGCGTAGCAGCCCGACAGCTGAATGAGCCTGAACACACGCTATTGTTCCCGCTGTCACGGGCAGGCTCGCCTTCGGCTTCGGCGAGCGTGCGATACAATCACTGTCACAGACAAGTTTGCCGCCGCGCCCGGGGCCGCGAATTCAATGGCGCGGCCCGGAGGTTCCATGCCGCTACGTGACACCGAGTTCAGGACAATAATCGAGCCGTTCCGCATCAAGGTGGTTGAACCGATCAGGTTCACGACCCGGGCGGAGCGTGAGGAAGCCCTGCGTGAAGCGGGTTACAACCTGTTTGCCCTGCGTTCTGATGATGTGCTGATTGACCTGCTCACCGATTCGGGTACTGGCGCAATGTCCAGCGAGCAGTGGGCCGGGATGATGCGCGGCAACGAGAGTTACGCAGGCAGCCCGTCCTTCTACCGTTTCAGGGACACGCTCCAGTCAATAACCGGCCTGAAGCACATCCTGCCGACGCACCAGGGGCGGGCTGCTGAACGCATCCTGGCCGGTGTCACGCTGAAACAGGGCGACATCGTGCCCAGCAACACCCTGTTCGACACGACACTCGCCAATGTCGAGGCCATGGGCGCTCGCGGACTAGACCTGCCGATCCCCGAAGCACGCGTGCCGTCAGCGCTGCATCCGTTCAAGGGCAACATGGACGTCGCCGCCTTGCGGGAAGCCATCAGCGCGCAACGCGGGAAGATTCCGCTGGTGATCCTGACCGTGACGAACAATTCCGGTGGCGGCCAGCCGGTTTCCATGGCGAACATCCGTGAAGTCAGTGAGACTTGCCGTGAGTTCGGGGTGCCGCTGTTCATGGACTGCGCCCGTTACGCGGAGAACGCCTATTTCATCAAGCTGCGTGAGGAAGGTTACGCCGACAGGACGCCCCGCGAAATTGCCCAGGAGATGTTCAGCTACGTCGACGGCGCCACCATGAGCGCAAAGAAGGACGGCATGTCCAATATCGGTGGATTCCTGGCACTGAACGACGACGGGCTGGCCGCGACCGCCCGTTCAATGCTGATCCTGACCGAGGGCTTCCCCACCTATGGTGGCCTGGCGGGC
>CAZPLV010000006.1:4323-28954 GCA_964587295.1 uncultured bacterium | reverse complement strand
GGCAACTGGTCGGCGAGCCGCTCGACCTGCGTGAACTTGCAGCCATGTTCGACGTGGATCTTGATTCACTGCTGCTTGACTGGATCGGCAATGACATGCACGTCGTACAGGTCGAGGCCAGCTTCACCCTGGCCAACCTGCTCCGCGGCCCCGGCCAGCTCGTGATGGTCAGCACCCGGGATGATGCCGCGGCCGAGACCGGTGTCAGCGGACTGCTTGAACTCATGCAGCTCTTCACCGAACTCGACGGGGAAATTGACCTCGGCTTCGACAGCCGCGCCGCGAGCTGGCGTGGCGTGGACTACACCCGTGTACGCATGGGCCCGTTCAGCGAGTTCGGTTACGTCGTCCTGGACGGCTATCTGACTGCAGGCATGCCCCTGCCGGTGCTGCACCAGGCAATTGACCACCACCTGGACGGCACTTCCGCCGTTCTGCCGGCTGCCTTCAGCCCAGGCAACGACCTGCTCAGCGTCCAGACCTATGACGTCGGCACGGAACTGACTGCCGCTGCCGGCATGATGAGGCCGTTCGTGCAGCTGCTTGCCTTTGCGATGCGCAACGCGGCCCTCGAGGAAATTGAGGCACAACGCTGGAGCAGCGACTGGAACAGCCAGGACTGGTCATGGGACAGCACTTACGGCAATGCTGACCTGAGCGCCGTCGAGCTGCAGCCGCTTCCCCTCAACCAGAGCATCAGCGGCACAGTGACCGGCGGCTTTGACGGCAGCGGCGAAGCCTGGTTCGAGCTGCAGGGCATAAATGCCGGCGACAGCTTCAGTGTGCGCATGGAGTCGGATTCCGGTGACAGCATGCTCGAACTTTACGTGCTTGAAACCGGTGAGCAGAAGGCCTACAACGACGACTACGAGTGGCCCTCACTCGACGCCCAGATCGACTACACCGCAACCGAAGGCCGGACCTACGTGGCCCGGGCAACCTTCTACAGCGTCGGTGGCTCCGAGCTGGACTTCACGGTTCAGACCATGCTCGAATCAGCAGACAGTGAAGAAACCGTCGAACTTGAAGCACCGACGTTCAGTGCACTGCTCGACATGTTTGAACTGTTGCCCCAGGCCATCGATATCGTGGCCAACCGCACCGGCAGCCTTGAAGGCTTCCAGGAGCGGCGTGGTGACACCGTTTACACGCGCTACGTACTGCAGGCAGACTGGTAAGCCGGCACGGACCTGAACTGGAGCTGCCCGCCGGAATCTTTCCGGCGGGCAGCTCCATTTTACTGATTGCAATGTGTGGTCAGGCAGGCAGGTGCTTGTCGATCCTGGACTGGTAGGCAGACTTCGGCTGCGCACCGACCATGACTTCGACGGCTTCGCCGTCCTTGAACAGAATCACGGTGGGAATCGACATGACCCGGAACTTCTCCGAGGTTTTCATGTTCTCATCCACGTTGAGTTTGCCAACCTTTACCTTGTCACCGTAATCACCGGCGAGCTCCTCGATGACGGGTCCGACAAGCTTGCAGGGACCGCACCACGGCGCCCAGAAGTCGACCAGGGCCAGGCCCTCACCAGTCTCCTGGCTGAAGTTGTCATCAGTGAATGTCAGAGCAGATTCAGACATCTATTCCTCCTGAACACAATTTAGCGCCTGATGCCCGTTGACCGTGTGCCGCAGCTGCCAGAGGAATCAGTACGGGCTGCCGTCCCAGAAATGCAGGACACCCGCATCGGCTCCGCGCATGAAGAACGGGGGTTTGATTCCAAGCACCTGGTTGCCGCCTTTGACAGCCGCCCGGACCAGCGCAAGGGCACTTGCCCGCTCACCATGCAGCCGGCGGGCATACCTCACTTCCTCGTGCACTGACAGTGACGGGCTCGAGCCGCGCGAGTCCGTGCCGATGGCCACGTCCACGCCATGCCGCGCGTAGAGCTCCCAGGGAAAACGCCCGCAGAAGAGCTGGTCATTTGATCTGGGACAGTGGACCACGCGGCAGCCGTTGTGTTGAACCCGCCTGATCTCTTCTTCTGTCACGTTCGCCATATGCACGAGCGTTGGCCGTGCCGCGAGTACTCCGAGCCGCTCAAGATGAGCCAGTGGAGGCACGCCCGGTGCCGTCCAGTCAGGATCGAAACTTCTGCGCACATCCGCCAGGTCACCGGTACCGGAAACCGACATCGGCTTTTCCAGCGGGCTCTCCTCCACGTGGATCTGCAGCGGCAGGTTGAATTCGCGTGCGAGGCTGACCAGCCCGACCAGCAGCTCGTCATTTACAGTGTGCGGAGTATGGGGTGTCAGGCCGAGCCGCACGCCACCGGGGCGCTCCAGCTGGCGGAACTCGGTGATCAGCTCCCGGGTCTCCGCCAGCTGCGCGGCAGTCAGGCCCGGATCCATCCCGATCACTTCCCAGTAGGCCACGCCGCTAAGCTGCTCGTGTTCCAGCAGGAATCTGAGCACATCACGCCTGGTGACTATGTCACCCAGCCGGTTCACGCCGCCGGCCAGCAGCTCCTCAGCACCCCGCCGGGCCGCGTCAAGAGTCCGCCTTCCGGAGCCGGCGAATTCGATCACGGTCGGGATGAAACGTTCGTACGTGTCGTTGACGAGCGGCATGTCAGTCAGGTCCAGATGCGTGTGTGCATTGACCGGTCTGGGCGAGATGGCGAAACCGGCATCCACCTCAGTGGCATCGGGCCAGATGCGCCGCCCCTCTTCTGCTCCGGTGATGTCGACCACCGTGCCCCGGCCGGCCTGCCAGTCGACGACGACGGCACCGTTCTCAAGCGGAGTTCCGATACCGGAGTAGACCACCTCAGCAACCAGCCGCTGAAGTCCTTCTGCTTTGGGCATGGGCCAACTATACAGAGTGGCAGAGCCTGACAGCAGCACATCTGTCCGAAACGTTGTACCTGTATACCCAAGTGCGGTTAC
This sequence comes from uncultured bacterium, assembly GCA_964587295.1. GTDB lineage: Bacteria > Deinococcota > Deinococci > Deinococcales > Trueperaceae > CALDPK01. The sequence continues at coordinate 26,062 of CAZPLV010000006.1, read as the reverse complement.
AATATCGGCGATGGCCGATAGTATGCCCCCAGCACCCAGCAGTCCCTGGCGCAGGATCTTCGAACAGGTCCGTGGTGCGACAGGCAACCAGCGAGACGAACACGGCACCCTTGGCAGCATCAACTGGCTGCGCAAGCAGATGGAACTGCGCGGTGCCAACCCCAACGTGGTCCGCAACATCATCTACCGCGACAAGGGCCGGCTCGAGGACAAGCGCGCCCTGTTCTCAATCCTGGACGACCTGTGGCAGGGTCTCGGCCAGGACCAGCTTCACTCACCGGAGCTGGAGGTGCTGCTCTCACCAGCGGCCGGGGCCGAGTCCGAGGTGATGCAGCTGCTCGGACGCGAAAAGATGCAGGCGTACCGCCGTTTCGTGAGTGGCGTACGCAATGCCGAAAACCCCCGCATACTCATCACCGGCAAGCCGGGCTCCGGCAAGACCCTGCTGACCGATACGATCCAGCAGGCACTCGCCATCATGCCCGAGTCAGCCGGCCGGCTGCTGCGCCTGGAATTCAGCTCTTCTGACCTGGTGAGTTCGCTGACCCGGATGGGGCGACTGCTGGGACTGGAGCAGGCGGCCCTCGAGACGAGGCTCATCAAGGTCGGCATATCCGGCGCGTTCGCCGTGCAGGCTGACGCCCAGGCGGATGTTGCCCGGGTGCTGCTCGAGGCGGTCCGGCAGCGGCAGGAACCGCTGATAATCATGCTGCACGTGTCACAGCACCTGGCGATGACCGAGGACCTTGCCGGCGCACCGCTGCGGCTGAACACGGCCGAAGTGCCCCGCGTGCGGGCAGGTGAATGGCTGTGGCATTCACTGATCGAGCCACTCAGCAGACTGCCGGAACTGGCCCTGCTCATCAGCATGACTGAAGCTCCGGCCCGCTCTCTCCAGCAGTCGATGCCGGTGTTCGAGACTTTCCGCCTGAATCCGCCGACAGCCAACGAGGCGCGCCGTTTCGTGCGCGCCCGTCTGCCCCACCTGAGCGTGGCGCAGCAGGATGCACTGGTCCAGCGGTCGGGACGGTCCTTTGAGGAACTGCGCACACTCACGCTGCTGGCGGAGCTGCGCGAGCCTCTCGCCGGGGCGGACAACGGCCAGCACCACCTGCAGCAGCTTGTCCGTCTGGCAGACACCGCCACTGATCCGGCGCTGCGGGAATTCCTCTCGGCCCTTGCCGTGATGGCCCCTGCGGAGTTTCCTTCCTTCCCGGCTGGCCTGCTTGGTGCGCTGCGCTCCGAGGATTCCGGTCCGGACAACCTGGAGCTGGCATTCCTTGACCCGGTTCCCGGGCGTGAAGGCCACTACCGGCCGTTCTCACGCCAGCTTGCCCGCAGCCTGCGCGGTCACCTGCGCGAGCAGCGGCCCGATGAGTTCCGGCACCTGAACAACCTGGCAGCACAGTGGTACCGCAGCACGGCAGCCCACGAACCACGCTCCGAGGAAGCCGTCCGCTACATCCATCACCTGTTCGAAGCGCGCATGTGGCAGGAACTCGAAGAATGGATGCGAATCAACAGTGTGCCTCAGAGCCTGCTGCAGGACATCTGGGCCGCGGCACGGGTTGAGTTGCCCGCCGATGTGACCGCCGAGCGGATCGCGTTGCGGGTTGCCACGCATTACGTGAAACTGGGCTCGTACAACCACCCGAATGTCATCGAGGCACTCGAGCCACTGAGCCGTTCCGAGGATGCCACGATCCGCACCTGGACCGCGCTCAAGCGAGCCGAGGGTGCAGCGCTGCGCGGCCAGTTCGAACAGGCAGAGCAACTGCTGAACAACTGGGAATCAAGTGACCTGCCGCTGCTGAACGCTGAGGCGGCCGTCGTGAAAGCCGGCATCGCCCGCTGGCGGGGCCAGCTGGACGAGGCGGCCAGACTCGTGGCGGAAGAGGCACGTCCGCTCCTCCCACAGGTACTGCAGGAGGGAGCAAACGGACGCCTGCTCCACGCCAAGGTGGCCATCTCGGCCGGACTGGTGGCCAAGGACCAGGGCAACATGGAGCAGGCACTGAGCGAATTCGAGTCAGTCAGGCCGGGTGATGACCTGATCGAGGCGCGAATCGCCTACCAGACCGGTGACGTGCTGCTGCGGCTCGGCCGCTTCGACGCTGCGCTTGAGGCGCTTGACGGCGCAGTCGAACTCGCGCGCCGCAGCGAGGCGCTCATTTCTGAACAGACACGGCTCCTGTCGCGACGCGGCATGCTCCATGGGCTGCACGGGAATTACGATGCTGCTTACAGGGATTTCCAGGCTGCCCGTTCCATCCTGCTGCAGGTGCACCCGGAAGGCAGCAGGCTGCTCAGTGAACTTCCCGGCGGTCTGCTGGAGCGTGATTTCTGGCTCGCGCGCAGCAACGAGGACCACGCTCTGATTCTGCTGGCGGCCGGTGAGTTCCAGCGTGCGATCTTCCTGCTGACCGACAACCTGCGCATCTTCGATCTGTACGGCCGTACTTTCAAGGTGGACACGACCCGCCGCGTCAAGCGCAGCACGCTCTATCTGGCCCTGGCGTACTGGTGCCGGGCCACCCTGCAGCCGTTCCGGTTCCCGTTCATCCGTACCGTCAGACAGGCAGTAAACCCGGCCGACATCGCCCACGCCCGCCAGCTCCTGGCCCAGCTGCAGCCTGACGTGAACCGTCAGCCACGGACCATGCAGCGCGACATCCTGCTGCTGGAAAGTCTGCTCCACTCTGACAGCAAGGACTCAGAAGCGAGCGCACGGAAGGCACTTGCCCTGGCAACCAACCCGTACGACCGCGCCCAGGGTGAGGCCTACCTGGCCATGGCGCTGCTGCAGTCCGGACAGCACGGCTGCGTGCTGGAGCACGTCGCCAACGTGGAATCCGGGCTGAATGAACTGAACCGTGCCGGCGAGCGCTCGGACCAGAGCCTGCGCGCCTGGGCCGCCGCACTGCGGATGGCCGCTGCACTGGGCCTGGGCCAGCATGAAGCCGCAGTTGACACGCTGAGGAGCAGCCTGAACTGCCGTGACCTGGATGGCTTCCAGGAGTCACTCATCATGATTTTCGGCGAGGCTGCCGAGAGCGTGGTTCCGGCCGGCGGCCTGCCGGACGACCTCATACCCGGCGGAACGCTGCGGATGGAGCTGATGGACGAAATCAGACTGCCTGACGCGCTGCTGGCCAGCTGGCGGGCCGTGAACCTGCAGGCTTAAAATCAGTGGTGTGCAATCCGAGCTGACCTATCTGCCCTGCGCCTCTCGCGAGCGGCTGCAGGGCCTTTCATACTCACTGGACCTGGATACCTTCAGGCCCGCGGAGCGTCAGTTCGGAGCGCTGCTTGATATCTCGGCAGACAGTGACGGCTGTGTGAGCGTGGCAGTGACTGACGGACTGGTCCAGGGCTACGCCAGTTTCCACCCGCCAACCGAGCCGGAAGTGTGGAGCCTGGACAGGACCGGCAGGCTGATTGAGCTCGGTGCGATCGAGGTTGCGCCGGCCGTCCGCGGGAACAGGGTGGCGGAACAGCTCCTTGAGCGGAGCCTTTCCGGCGGCAGGTTTGATGATACGATTGTGTTTGCGACGATATATGTCTGGCATTTCGACGTCACACGTACGGGTCTTGGTGACCTTGGCTACCGGCGGCTGCTTGAGCGACTTTACCGGGGCGCCGGCTTTGAACTCAAAGCCACCAGCGACCCTGAGATCCGGGCCAGCCCGGCGAATGCACTGATGGCACGGATAGGCAGAAACACACCAGAGGAGGTCAGGGCCGAGTTCGACCGCCTGCGTCTGCAGGCTCACCGCCTCACGCTGACCTGACCTTTTTTCAACGAGAGGGGTCAAACACCCAATGCTTGTTCAGGACATCATGACCCGCAAGGTAGTGGCCATTTCGCCCGACATGCCGATTGCGGACGTACATGCACTTATGGAGCAGCGCAATATCAGGCATTTCCCCATCATGGAAAGCGTCACCGGTGACGGCGCACCCGTAGGCGAGGCCGAGCGACTGGTCGGCATCGTCTCCGACCGCGACATCCGCCTGGTCGGCGGCAACCACCCCGACAGCCTGCCAGGTGTGACCATGAACAGCCCGATAAGGGAAATCATGATCCAGGACGTGCTGACCTCACATCCGCTCGATCCGATTGAAGAGAGTGCCCGCGTGCTGCGCGAACACAAGATCGGCGCCATGCCGGTACTGGAAGGCGACGAACTGGTCGGCATCGTGACCGGCATCGACTTCCTCGATGCACTCGTGGCCATGACAGGCGTCAACCGCTCCAGCTCGCGGCTTGAGATCGAGGTGGTCAACCGTCCCGGAGCGCTGGCTGCGCTGCTCGAGCGCATCGCTGCGCAGGGGCACAACGTCAGCAGTGTCTTCACCAGTGAAAGGCATGAAGACAGCTTGGTGTTCGTGCTGAGGGTCGAGACAATCAGCGGTCACCGTCTGGCAACGGACCTGCGCGACCAGGGCTACCACGTCATCTGGCCCAGCGGCACCTGAGTGCTTTCGTGACCGAACTCGCCTATGTGACCGCTGCGGAGCTCAGCGACTATGAACTGGCGCCGGGCCACCCGTTCAAACCGATCCGGGTGAAGCTAACGGAGACCCTGCTCGAGTCGTGTGGCCTGCTGCAGCAGGCAGAAATGACTGCTCCGGGAAAGCTGAACGACCGCGTGCTGACCCAGGTGCACGATTCCCGGTACGTCGATCTCGTCAGGGAGCTGTCTTCAGGCCGGAACCGCGATGAGGGTTACGCCCATGGACTGGGAACGGGTGACAACCCGATATTCCCCGGCATGCACGACGCAATTTCGCTGGTATGCGCGGCCACCACGACTGCCCTTGAACTGGTTGCCAGCGGCCAGGCCGTACGGGCAGTGAACTTTGCGGGCGGACTGCACCACGCCCATCCGTCCCGGGCGTCCGGCTTCTGCGTGTATAACGATCTGGCCGTGGCGATTGAACAGGCGACCCGCCAGCACGGCGTCCGGGTGGCCTGCATCGACCTGGATGCACATCACGGCGATGGCACCCAGGAGATTTTTTACGAGCGCGACGACGTGCTGACAATCAGCCTGCACGAATCGGGCCGTTACCTCTTCCCCGGCACCGGCCATACGTATGAACTGGGCCGTGGCGGCGGACGGGGCACCAGTGTCAATGCACCGCTGGAACCGTTCACGGAGGATGCAAGCTATCTGGAAGTGTTCGAGACTGTCGTCCCCCGCGCGCTTGACTGGTTCCGCCCGGACATCATCGTCCTGCAGGGCGGGGCCGACAGCCACGTGCTTGACCCGCTGGCCGACCTGTCACTGAGTCTGACCGGCATGACCGCCGCCTGGCGCAGGGTCAGGGAGCTGGCTGACCAGTACTGCGACGGCCGCCTCGTGGTGACGGGCGGTGGCGGTTACGACGCGCTCCGCACGGTCCCGCGTGCGTGGGCCCAGCTGTTCGCACTTACCGCCGGCAGCACCATGCCGTCCGAACTTCCGCTGGCCTGGCGCGAGCAGTGGGCTGAGCAGGGCATCCCGGATCTTCCGTCTGTCGCGCTGGACAGCCCAGCCGACTTTACGGAGCAGCCACGCAGGCGTGCCATATCCAACCAGAATCGTTCCATGCTGGGCCGGCTCGATGGGGCCATCGGACCGGTCTGGCGCCAGCTCAGCCGTGATTCACGCCGTCAGCCGCGCTGAGCGATGACCCAGACGCGCGGCGCGTCAGCCTCGGCGGCCTCCCCGTCCGGGAAGTCGATGATGTCCACGTCACGGAAACCGGCCGCAAGCAGCAGTTCCCGGATTTCGTCCTGTTCATAGGCACGTTCCCGGTGCACCTCAAGCCATTCCTGAGAATCGATGAGGAAACCGGCATCGATCCTGGCAATCCTGCTGTGCTCGTCCCACGAGTGGGTCCAGCCGTACCAGTCACTGCCCAGCCAGCCCTGCACGAAGCCGCCCTCCCACAGGTCGCGGAGTCCATAAGCCGTATTGATGTCGAAGATGAAAATGCCGCCGGGCTCCAGATGAGCGTGGACACGCCTGAGTGAGGCCAGCATCCGCTCAGGTGTGAGCAGATTGTTCAGGGCATCAAACACGCTTTGCACCAGGGCGAAACGGCCGGGTGCAGTGAACGAGGTGAACTCGCCCGGCAGCCACTCTCCTTGCGGATGGTTGCTGCGGGCCACCTCCAGCATTGCCTCGGAGGCGTCAACGCCGGTTACCTCATAACCCCGCCGCAACAGCGGTGCGGCGGAATTGCCCGTTCCGCAGGCCAGGTCGAGTATCCGTCCGCCCTCAAAGCCCCTGCGGGCGGCCTCAGTGAGTATGAACTCGGCCCAATCCTCGTACTCCACGTCAGCCATCACCTGGTCGTAGACGCTTGCAAACACCGTGTAAGGTCCGCTCAGAACAGGTCCGTCAACAGGCATCTGCTGATGATAGCCCTTTGCGTGCCCGGCTCCGTCTGTCTGCAACGGGCCGGGCAGGCTGCGCCGCGTATACTGCTGTCGTGATAGGTGTAGATCTCGGTACAACCAACGTCAGGATTCACGTGAAGGGCAAAGGCGTGTTGCTGCGCGAGCCCGCAGTGATTGCTGTGGTAAACGGCACCACTGAAGTCAAGGCTGTCGGCAGTGACGCCTACCGCATGCTGGGCCGCACGCCTGGCAACATAACTGCCGTGCGCCCGATGAGCGAAGGCGTGATCGCGGACTACACCCTTACCGAAAAACTGCTCCAGGCTTTCATCCGCAAGGTGATGACAGGACCGTCACGGTTTTTCAAACCGAGCATCATGGTGTGCATTCCTTCCGGCATCACCACCGTCGAGAAACGGGCAGTCATCCAGGCGGTTGCCGAAGTCGGCGCCCGCCGCACCTACCTGATTGAAGAGGTTGTTGCCGGCGCGATCGGTGCCGGTATCGACATTCTGCAGCCGGTGGGCTCCATGACCGTGGACATCGGTGGCGGCACGACCGACATCGCCATCATCAGCCTTGGTGGCATCGTCGTTTCCGACTCACTGCGCATAGCCGGCAATGCCTTTGACAATGAGATCATCCGCTTCGTGCGCAACCGCTTCAACCTGCTGATCGGTGATCGCACCGCGGAGGAAATCAAGCGCAAGGTCGGTGCCGCGGTCCTGCTCGAGGGCGAAGAAGACCTGACCATTGACGTCCGCGGCCGTGACCTGATTGACGGCATGCCCAAGACGGTCACAGTCGCCAGCTCACAGGTCGTCGAGGCACTGGGCAGTTCACTTGACCGCATCGGAAGTGCGACACGCCATGTGCTGGAGCAGTCACCACCCGAACTGATCAGCGACGTGATTGAACGCGGCATCGTCCTTACGGGGGGCGGCTCGCAACTGCGCAACCTGGACGTCTACCTGCAGAGGATCACCGGCGTACCGGTCATGGTTGCTGACGAACCGAGTGACTGCGTTGTCATCGGTACCAGCCGCGCGCTGGAGATGAGCTCGCTGCTCGTTGACGCCAGCAGCGAACTGCGCCGCGGCTGAGGCTGAACCTCTTTTCTTCAGACAGACAGCTCTGCCTCGTCCGTCCTGGCCCCTTCAGCCGGGACGGCGAGCCGTGCAAAGCGCAGCACCAGGAACATGCCGATGCCGTACTGGAGCAGCAAAATTCCCAGCAACAGCACAAGATGCAGCGTCGACTGATTCGTGATCAGCGCCAGCGACAGGAACCATGCCGGTGTGGACAGCAGTACCGCCGCCAGCAGGGTGGCGCTCAGGGAGGCATGCCGGTCATGCCGCCTCGTCCCGCGGACACTGAGGAACAGGACAATCGGCAGGTTGGGCAGGCTGATCAGTACCAGCACCCAGCCGAGCACCGCATTGGCTGAGGCCGCAGTCTCACTGACGGCCAGCCGCAACGCCAGTCCGCTCAGCATGGCGACGACCAGCTGAGCCATGAACACCAGCACAAAAACAAGGCGCAGGAATGCTGCTGCCTGCGCCAGTGTCAGCTGCTTACCCTGAAGGTAAAGCCGCAGAAATTTCAAGTTCAGTGCTCGGGGCGGTCAGCCTCAGTGCCGGTCAGGAAGCGGCTGGCGAATACGCCCACCAGTCCCAGGACCGTGAGGAAGGCGAGAACGAGTACTGCGTTTGTCATGATGGTAATGAACGTGCTCATGTTTGAATGAATCCTCCAGCTCTGCGCGACATTCTAACTCAGATTCACTGTGTCCTGCGTGCACTCAGCGGGTGACAAGGCGGCGCTGAAGCGCCTGGGCAGTCCGCCAGCGCAGACGCCATGAAAGCAGCAGCGCCGCCACGAACAGGCCAACCACCAGGCCCAGCCAGATGCCGGCCGCACCCATTGAATAAGGGAATGCCAGCAGCAGGCCGCCGCCCATGCCGATGATCCAGTACGACAGAAGCGAAACGAACATTGGCACCGCCGTGTCCTTGTAGCCCCGCAGGGCGCCACTGGCCACCACCTGCACGCCATCGGCAATCTGGAACATTGCAGCAAAACCAAGAAACTTGACCGCCATCGAAATCACCGCAGCATTGGCGGGATCGGAACGGTCGAGGTACAGCCCGATTATCGGTTCCGGGAACAGCCACAGCACCGTGGCGGTGACCATCATGATCAGCAGGCCCACTATGACTCCTGTTCCCGCTGAGAGCCGGGCCGCGTCCCGGTCCAGCCGTCCGATGTTGTGGCCGACCCTTACACCGGTTGCCATTCCGATTGCCAGCGGAATGTTGAACGCCATGGAGCTGGTGGCCATGGCGACCTGGTGTGCCGCCAGCTGGTCTCCACCGAAGGTGCCTATCACAAACGCCGCCACCGTGAACAGGCCGGACTCGAAGCCGAGCGTGAACCCGATTGGAATGCCGACCCGCACCAATTCCCTCAGCATGCCGGGATGCGGGCGCCCCAGCTCCTGCAGTATGCGCAGGCGCTGCTGCTTCATGGTTACGTACAGTGCCGCCGCCGCGAATTCGACGACATACACAAAAGCGCTCGACAGTGCCGCACCCCGCACGCCCAGCGCCGGAAACGGTCCCCAGCCCTCGAGCAGAACGCTGTTGAGGGCAATTTTCACGACCAGTCCCAGAAACAGGATCACCATCAGCGGCCTGGTGTCGCCGGTGCCTTCCAGATAGCCGCGCAGGGCTATCGTCAGGATCATCGGCGTGAAGCCCCAGGCAACGGTGCTGAGGTAGCCCGCTGCGAGGGCCGCCACAGCGGGATCCTGACCCATGCGCAGCAGGAAAGGCTCCGTGAACTGCAGCAGTACGGTTACCGGCACGGCCATGAACAGCGCCAGCCAGATGCCCTGTCTGGCCGCAAGGAGCACGCCCGGGGTGTCGCCGGCGCCGTGGGACTGGGACACCGAAGGAGCGACGGAATAGAGCACGCCGGAACAGAAGATGAACAGGAAGAAGTAGACAGCGGTTCCGAGCGCCACACTGGCAAGCTCCAGGCTGCCGAGACTGCCCACGGTCACCGTATCGGTGAACCCCACGCCGGATTGGAACAGCTGCCCCAAAACAAGCGGAGCAGCGAGCACGAGCAGTGTCCTGAGTTCCTTGATGCGGCGCGGCATGGCGGCAAATGCTACCACGCCCATACTGCCGTCATGAAGTTACTCCGCTGAACCGCTAAGCTGGTGACATGCTCAGAGCGATACTCGTGATTCTCCTGCTGGCAGCCGCTGCGGTGGTGGCGCTGTGGCAGTTCGATGTGATTGACCTGCCGTTCGGCGACGGCTCCCTTGCCAGTGCGCCACAGACACCCGACATCATGGAGGCTGCCGCCGAAGCGGATGCGGCCGGCCTGCTGGGCGCACTTGAGGCAGGCACGCCTGTTGACAGCCGCGACGAAAACGGCGCGACTCCATTGATGCTGGCTGCCGCCGGCTCTGCCGGCAACGGCATCCTGAACCTGCTGCTCGAAGCCGGTGCCGACGTCAATACGGCCGACAATGCCGGATTCACGCCGCTCATGTACGCGGCCCGGGACACGAGGCTGCCGGACACGGTCCTGTTGCTGCTCAACGCCGGTGCTGATCCCACAGTGCGCAGCGCCAACGGTGACAGCGCGGCCAGCCTTGCGGCAAACAACCCGTCGGTGAACGCCACCCGCCTGCTGCCCCGCCTGCAGGAACTGACTGACGGACCGTTCGATCCTGCCTGGCCCAGTGGCTACGTCGTGCCCGTTGACGGAGCAACGATCAGCTCGCGCATCTCACACCTGCCGGGTGCCTTGCGTGCCTACCGGAACGGCCGCCACGAAGGATTCGACTTCTACCAGGGTACTGTCAGCGTGCCCATCAGCTACGGCACGCCCATCCAGGCGGTCGCGGCGGGCGTCGTGGTACGCGCCGACCATGACTACGTCGAAATGACCGAAGCGGAGTACGGCCGTGTGATCGATGAATCACGCGCCAGCCTGAGTACGCCGCCCGAACACCTGGACAGCCTGCGCGGCATGCAGGTCTGGATTGAACACCCTGGCGGCTTCATTTCACGTTACGCCCACCTGTCCGACATTGCCTCCGGGGTGCAGGTCGGCAGCGCGGTCAGCCAGGGCCAGACAATCGGTGCAACCGGAAACTCCGGTACGCTTGAGGCCGTGCTGCTGACCGAGGACGACCCGCACCCACACGTTGAAATCTGGCAGGGTGACAGCACCTACCTGGGCGCCGGGCTTGAGCCGGAGCAGCTCTACCAGCTGGCCGGGCAGGTGTTCGGACAGGCTTCACTGCCGGCGGTGTTCACCGACTGACTCATTCGGGCTTTTCGAAACCGGCAGAACTGATGCTGCTGTAGTACTCCTCAATCTCGTCCGGTATCGAGCTGATATCGTCCGTCACCTTGAAAAGGTACAGGTCGCGCTCATTGATGGTTCCCTGACGTGCCAGAGTCCCCTGCAGCCACTGAACGAGGCCACGCCAGTAGTCGACGCCGATCAGGTAGACGGGGAACGGAATGATTTTCTTCGTCTGGATCAGCGTGAGCGCCTCAAACAGCTCGTCAAGCGTGCCGTAGCCACCCGGGAAGATCACGAATGCGGTTGAGTACTTGACCAGCATCACCTTGCGGACGAAGAAATACTTGAAGTCAACCTTGTCGGTCTGATACGGGTTTGGCGCCTGCTCATGCGGCAGGGAAATGTTGAGACCGACACTGCGGCCTCCCGCTTCAAACGCACCCTTGTTTGCGGCTTCCATGACGCCGGGTCCGCCACCACTCAGCACTGCGTAGCCGGCCCGTGCCAGGTTGCCCGCCAGCTCATCGGCCACGGAATACCAGGGGTTGTCGCTGCCGAGCCGGGCGGAACCGAAGATGGTGACCGCCTTGCCCATGTCGTTCATTGTTTCGAATCCCTGCGCAAACTCGCCGATGATTCTGAACATCCGCCAGGCGTCATCGGCCATTGCATCAATCACGTACTGCTTCTCGCCGTTGTCCATGTGTAATGGTACCGCCTGCCGCGGCTCAGACCCTGAGGCTGGCCACTGTCACGCCGTGTCCGCCCTCATAGGGTGTGGCGTCGGCGAACTCGGCAATACGCCGGTCATCACGCAGGTAACGTCGGACGGCGTCGCGCAGCGTGCCGGTTCCCTTGCCGTGCACGATCCGGACCCTGGCGATCTTGAGCGCGTGCGCCTCACCGAGGAAGTCCGCCAGCTGCTCGAGCCCTTCCTCCACCCGCTCACCGCGGATGTTCAGTTCTTCATCGAAGACGGTACTGCCTGTCGCCAGCGCCTGCTTGCGGGCCGGTCGTTCCTGCTGTTTCAGCCTGATGTCGCTGAGCGGCACCGTGACCTTGAGCAGGCCGAGCTGCACCACGGCCTGGTCACCGCGCAGCTCAAGCAGCTGACCCGCAGCCGCGTAACTCTCAACATGCACTTCTTCGCCGGGTTCCAGTTTGCGCCTTGCTGCCGGTCGCGCTGCAGCGGGCTGCCTGCGGCTCCGCAGGTTGCCCTGGCGGCGGGCTTCCTCACGCAGTTCCTGGATCTGCTGCATCGCGCTGCTGCTGTCAGCGGAACTGCTGCTGGCACTCTTGCGGAGCTCCTTCGCCTGCTGCATGGTCTTCTGCAGCATCTGTTCAGCCCGCCTTGCGGCATCCGCCATCAGCTCCTGCTCGCCCTGCCTCAGCCTGTCGATCTGCTGACGCAGCAGTTCCGCCTCGGCGAGGGAATCTTCCCGGCGGACCTGAGCCTCAGCAAGCTCGTGTTCCAGCTGCTCACGTTGCCGCTCCAGGGTTTCCAGAAGGCTCTCGAGCCGTTCACCCTCAGGACCGAGGATTTCACTGGCCCGCTCGAGCAGGCTGTCAGGCAGGCCGAGCCGCTCGGCAATCGCGAGCGCGTAACTGCGGCCCGGCTGACCCGGCACCAGCTCAAACGTCGGCATGAGCGCATCGACATCAAAGCGCATGGCGGCGTTGAGCACGCCGTCCTGTTCGCTCGCGAACACCTTCAGGGGCGCCAGGTGGGTGGTGACCAGTCCCATGGCACCGCGCTCAAGCACCTCTTCGAGCATGGCCTGTGACAGTGCCGCACCTTCGGCCGGGTCGGTGCCGGAGCCGAGTTCGTCAATGAGCACCAGCACGTCTGGCGCGGCCTCAAGAACGATGCGCCTCAGGTTCACCAGGTGGGCGGCGTAGGTACTGAGGCTCGCTTCGATGCTCTGCTCATCACCGATGTCAACCAGCAGCTTGCTGAAGCGCGGCAGGCGTGGCGTGCTGCGCGGATCCACGGCAACAAACAGCCCGCTGGACGCCATCAGGGCCGCCAGGCCCAGTGACTTGATCAGTACCGTCTTGCCCCCGGCGTTCGGTCCGGTCACGATGAGCAGCCGCAGGTCGCGGTTCAGCTTCAGGCTGTTGGGAACACAGTTCTCCACGAAGGGATGACGCAGGCCATCCAGCACTGCCTCGTCGTCCGTGAACACGGGCCGGACCAGGCGCCAGTCACGGGCCAGCCGGGCACTTGCCTGGCTCAGATCAAGCACCCCCAGGGCAGCCAGGGTGGCTTCCAGCTGCGGCTCCGATGCCAGCCTCTGGCCGAGGGCAACCAGGATGCGCCGCACCTCGTCACGCTCTTCCAGTTCGAGCAGCGCCAGCTCGTTGTTCAGGCCGACAACCTGCTGTGGCTCGATGAATACGGTCGCTCCAGAGTCAGAACTGTCGAGCACGATACCGGGAATCTGCGACTGGAAACTGGCGCGCACCGGAATCACGTAACGGTCGCGCCGCTGGGTGATCAGGGGATCCTGGATCGCTTCACTTCGGCGTTCCATGATGTGCTGCAGCCGTTCACGGATGCGACCGCGCAACGGGTTGAGCCTGCGCCGGATTTCCCGGAGTTTGGGAGTTGCGTCATCGCGCACCCGGCCATCAGTGTCCAGCTGCTCGCGCACCAGCCTGAGCACCCCGTCGAAGCTGCCCATGTGGACGGCCACCTCGCGCAGTGCCGGCCGGTCCTCAGCGGAAGCCAGCGAGCGGCGGATCGTGCCGGCAGCGTCCAGCGTCCAGGCGATCTCCAGCAGTTCGGGACCCTCGAGCATCGAGCCGTCATGGATGCTTTCCAGCAGCGGCCTGATGTCACGCAGACCGCCGAGCGACAGGTCCCCGCCACTCAGGAGTTCTGCGGTGCGTTCGAAGGAAGCGACCGTCTCGGCCTCGGCAAGGTCGGGACGCAGCGTCTGGGCAAGCTCCCGGCCGAACGCAGACGAGGTCCGCTCCACCAGCTCATTCAGCAGCCGGTGGTAGGCGAGTTTTCCGAGTGTGCCTTCTTCTGCCCTCACAGCCGGTCAGTATACGGCAGCACTCAGGTCTTACCGGTCAGCGGGCTTGCCTGGTTCAGCGCTGAACCGGTAGCCGACGCCCCAGATGGTGTGGATGTGTACGGGTGAGGACGGATCCGGTTCAAACATGCGCCGCAGCCTGACGATCACGTTGTCAACCGTCCGGCTCGTGGGCCAGGCGTCCATGCCCCACACCTCGTCCAGTATCTGGTCGCGGCTCACCACTTCACCCTCGAAACGGGCCAGCAGGCGCAGTATGCCGTGCTCGCGTTCCCCGAGCAGCTCCTCGCTGCCATCGCGGTGAGTGACCCGCCAGGTTCGGAAGTCCACCACATTCCCGCCGAATTCCAGCACGTCGCCACTGTCGGTCCAGCCGCGGCGCCTGAGCATGTTGCTGACCCGGAGCAGGAACTCCTGCAGGTTGAACGGTTTGACCAGGTAATCGTCGCCGCCGGCGGACAGTCCGCGGATCCGGTCCTCAGGCTGGCTGCGGGCGCTCAGGAACAGCACCGGCGTCGTGTCACCCGTGCGGCGCATGCGTTCGCAGATTTCAAAACCGCTCAGGCCCGGAAGCATCACGTCGAGCACCACCAGATGAGGCCGTGCTTCCGGCCAGACGCGTATCGCCTCCAGCCCGTTGCCGGTTGAGGTCACCTGATAGCCCTCGTGCTCCAGGTTGTCAGTCAGCACGTCACGCAGGACAGGCTCGTCCTCGATCACCAGCACGTGGGCCTTCACGGGCTGCCCCTGCCGTCCGCCAGTGGCGTTTCCGCTGCCGGCGCCTGGTCTGATTTTTCCTGTGCGCTCAGCACGATCCGTCTCGGCAGCGACAGGGTGAAGCGGGTGCCGGTGCCACCGGGCCCCGGCTGGTGCCTGACCCAGCCATTGAGTGATTCGGCCGTTGACTTGACCAGGTGCAGGCCCAGCCCGACGCCGGGGGCGGTGCGCTGCAGCTCTGAGCCCACCCGGTAGAAGCGCTCGAACACACGGGAGCCGACTGCGGACGGTATGCCCGCACCCTGATCCGTGACGTGCAGACGGACGACGTCGCGGAGGCCTTCGAGCTCCAGTTCCACCGGTTTCGGGTCGGCTGGCGTGTACTTGATCGCGTTATCGATGAGGTTCTTGATTATGAGCGCCAGTGATGATTCATCGCAGGAAACCGGCAGCGGCCCGGGCCAGTACTTCACGCTCAGCTGCGCGCCGCGGGCTTCAAAGCCGGCCCGGTAGCCGGTCATGAACTGCTCAACCAGCGAATTGAGTTCCAGCGGCTTGAGTTCCGGCGGTTGCTGACGCTCTTCCAGCCTGGTGCTCGCCAGCACGCCCTCACTGAGCTGCTCAAGCCGGGTGAGTTCACCCTCCAGCCGCTGCAGGTACTCCCGCTCGCGCTCCTCGGGAAGCTTGCGGGCCAGTACGGTCTCGACCAGCAGGCGCATGCTGCTCATGGGTGTCTTCAGTTCATGGGTGACTGCCGACAGGAAGTTCTGCTGCTGGAACTTCAGTTCCTGTTCAACCCTGAAACGTCGCCCCAGAAGCCAGAAAGCGAACAGCATCACCGCAACGAAACCGATTGATTCATTGATGAACATGCGCAGGCGCCGCGTCTGTGAATCCAGAAACGTCTGCAGCCGCTCAGGCGAGACAGTGACTGTCCCGTCAGTACCGAAATCAAGGTGAGGGTAGGCTTCCCGAACGGCAGCCAGGCTGCCGCCGAGGGCGAGCAGGGAGTTCGCGATACCGGCATCCCGGTGCCAGTCGCGGGTGGTCTCCCTGCTGACCCGCTCGACGTACGCGTTCTGGAAGTAAAGCCACCAGGCAAGCTGCGCCACAACAAACAGGGCAATGCCCAGAAGCAGGAGTGTCATGGTCCTGCGTCGCTCCACCAGCGTCAGCTTACCCGTGCGCCCTTTCATGCCTGTCACGATACTGTCGCGCGCACGGGCACTGGCTCAGTCGGGCGACCCGGGACGCCGGCTGCCCCAGCGGCGCTTCCTGGCGGGTTTCGGCGGCTCGTTCTCTTCCAGCGCGTGGCTGCTGGCGAAGGCAGGTGTGGTGAGCAGGTACTGCTCCATCATCACCTTGGCAAGTGCGACCACCGGAATTGCGATGAATGCACCGATGATGCCGAACAGCGCCACGCCAATGAGAATCGAGATGATGACCGTGACGGGATGCAGATTGGTCGTTTTGCCCAGAATCAGCGGCGCATACACGTGCGCTTCAAGCTGGTTGGCAATGATGATTATGCCCAGGGTGCCGACAGCGGTCCACGGTGAGACGGTCAGGGCCAGCAGCACGGCTGGCACACTGCTGATGATCGGCCCCAGGTAAGGGACGATGTTGAACAGCGCTGCGACAAACGCAAGCGTCAGTGCCAGCGGAACGCCAAGAAGGCTGAAACCGATCCAGAGCGTCACTCCGATGAACAGGTTGATGAGAATCTGACCCCGGAGGAAGCCGCCCACGACCCGGTCCGTCTTTGTGCGGACATCCAGGAAAACCTCCCGGTACCTGACCGGCACGTAGCGCACGACGGCCCGGCTGAAGCGCGGAAAGTCGTAGAGGAAGTAGGCGCTGATAAGGATGATGAAGAAGAACTGCACGCTGCCCGACACGATGCTGACAACACCGCCGACAAGGTAGTCGCTGCCGCCCTCGAG
Source organism: uncultured bacterium (assembly GCA_964587295.1). Taxonomy (GTDB): domain Bacteria; phylum Deinococcota; class Deinococci; order Deinococcales; family Trueperaceae; genus CALDPK01. The sequence continues at coordinate 9,641 of CAZPLV010000006.1, read as the reverse complement.
CAGCCGCTGGAATGCGTTCCGCAGTGTCGTGGCCGCCTGGGCGAGGTAGTCGCTGATCATGTCCTGGGCGGTCTGGACGAGCGGCGTTACCGCGGCAACTCCGTCTTCCATGAACTCAACGCCAGGGTCGGCGCCGAACCGTTCGAACAGCTGCGGCAGGCCCTGCAGCCACTCCACCATTCCCGTGACAAGCGGGGTCAGGCCCTCGAGAGCACTGGGAATCAGCCGCAGGAACTCACCGAGCTGGCCGACTACCTGGGCCAGCAGCACCGAGCCGAATATGACCAGAATGGCCAGCACGATGTATACGATTGCGACTGCGAAGCCCCGGCTCAGACGCCACCGCGTGAGCAGGTTGACCACCGGGTTCAGGACGTAGGCGATCAGGTAGCCGACTATGGCAACGGTGATTGCGAACGTGTAGGCGTGGCGGGTATTCCAGAGCAGCACGAGCACCAATACGGCAATGGCAACGTAAACGGCTGCCCGGACCCAGACATTGCTCCAGACAACCTCGACGGCCCCGCGTCCGCCCGGTCCGGGTGGACCGAAGCGCGGTTTGGTGGTGTCCAGCGACTGTCGGCGGTTCAGCGCGTTATCTGACTGCGGCAGCGGCTGTTCTGTGCTGCTGTCATTACTGTTATCGGCCACGGGGCAAGCTTACCGCACCCTCCGGCGGCGCCGCGCCGGCATGCCGTCCAACAGCAGGTGAAGCCATTGCGAGAGGTAATACCCGGCAGCACTCCCGGCGAGCAGCCAGCCCCACTGGCCGCTCAGGGCGGCCCGGAGCTCAAGCCGGTAACCGAGCCAGCCGGCCGTCACCTGGGCAAGCTCACTCAGGGCCAGGGCAAGCACCACCAGGTAAAGCAGCCGGGTCAGCGGACCGACCAGCCAGCTGTGCGAGAGTCCCCTGTGCCTGAAAATCGCCCCGTAAGGCACCCACAGTATGCCCAGCAGACCCCAGTGCTTCTTGGCCCGGACGCTGCGGTTGGCCAGGTCAAGATCGGGGGTCACCAGAAACGTTCCGAGCAGGTAACTGAGCGTGAAGGCAATCCGTGCCGGCAGCGGTGCCAGCTCTTCAGGAAGGAGCGGCCGTTCCTGCAGCTGGCCCAGATACCAGGCAACGGTAAGGGCGCCCAACGCGAACAGGTTGACGCGTTCGTGCCTGCGGCCGTCTGCCACGACCTCAGCCTCTGGAGGCCTGTTGCGCCTGTATTGCCGTGAGCGCGATCGTGTAGACGATGTCATCGACAAGCGCACCGCGCGACAGGTCATTGACCGGTCGCCTGAGCCCTTGCAGCATCGGGCCGATGCTGATCACGTTGGCACTGCGCTGCACGGCCTTATAGGTGGTGTTGCCGGTGTTCAGGTCAGGGAAAATCAGGACGGTGGCCCGTCCGGCCACGCTGGAATCAGGCGCCTTTGAGCGTGCCACGCTCGCCACTGAGGCCGCGTCATACTGCAACGGACCGTCGATGAGCAGGTCAGAACGCCTTTCCTGTGCGATGGCGGTGGCCGCCCTGACCTTGTCCACATCCACTCCGCTGCCGGATACACCCGTACTGTAGGAAATCATCGCCACCCGCGGCTCAATGCCGAACAGGACGGCTGACTCAGCGCTCTGGATGGCGATGTCCGCAAGTTCCTCCGCGTCCGGATCAGGGTTGACCGCGCAGTCGCCATAGACGAGCACCTGTTCGGGCAGACACATGAAGAACACGCTCGACACGAGCCTGGCGTTGCCGGCCGTGCCTATCAGCTGCAGTGCCGGCCGGAGCGTGTTGGCGGTCGTATTCAGCGCCCCGGCCACCAGACCGTCCACCTCGCCCTGGGCCAGCATCATGGTTCCCAGCACGATGTCGTCCTGCAGCTGGGCCCGGGCAACCGGTTCCGTCATGCCACGGTGGCTGCGGCGCTCGACCAGGCCGGCCACGTAGTTGTGGCGCACGGCTTCCGGATCGATCACTTCCACGGTGGCCGGCAGCTCGAGGCCCTGCGCCTGCGCCACGCGTTCGACTTCGGCGGGGGCACCGAGCAGCACGCAGCTGGCGATGCCCCGGTCAGCACAGTCAACAGCCGCCCGTACAGTACGCGGCTCCGTTCCTTCCGGCAGGACAATGCGCTTGCGGTCCTCGCCGGCCCGGCTCACCAGGCGGTACATGAATGCGGCCGGCGACAGCCGGCGAGCCGTCACGGCGTCGGACATGGCACGTTCGAGCAGCCAGTCCACGTCCAGGTGATGGGCGACGGTGGCCTTCACCGCCTCGAGCCGCTCAAGGTCGTCCAGCGGAACCTCAAGGTTCAGGTTGGCAGCCTTGGCAGCAGTGACGAAGGAGTCGGTGCTGACCGTGAGCACAGGCAGGCCCGTGTCAAGTGCGGCCCGACACAGGTGCATGATGCGCGGGTCGGGTTCAATCCCGCCGGTGAGCAGCAGACCGGCCAGCGGCGTGCCGTTGAGCGCGGCCATGCAGGCGGCCAGGATGATGTCGTCCCTGTCACCCGGCGTGACGAGCAGTGCGCCCGGTCTGAGACGGCCGGTCATGTTGGCAACCGAACGGGCCACCAGCGAGACGTCCACAACCCGGCGGCCCAGGAGCTCACCCTCATGCAGCACTTCGGCGCCGAACTGGTTCACCACATCCGCAACACGGGGCGAAATGAGCTCACGCTGCCACGGCACGGCTCCCAGCAGCCGGAAGGAATCAGTGAACAGCCGGCAGCCTGCAAGCATTTCCTCTGCCCCGGGCACAGTCTCACCGTCGCCGAGACTGCGGTTCGCACCGAACACCTCCCTGGGTGCACCAAGCAGGTTCACGATGCAGCCGAGCACACGTTCGTTGTCAGTGCCTCCATATAAGGCGCTGCTCAGCTCAAGCCGTTGGCAGAACCCGGAAATCGTGCCGTGCCCCACCGCACCGACCAGGATCACCTCGGCATCGAGCGCGCGGGCCATGGCCGTGTTCAGGTGCTCGACACCGAGGGCATCGGAGACATCGGCGACGCCCTCAACGATGACCACGTCCGCATCTTTGGCAACCTGCTGGAAGCGGCCGACAACTTCCGAGAGCAGCTGCGATTCCCTGCCCTGGCGCAGCAGCGCCTCGGCTGCGGCGTAAGGGAGCGCCTCAGGCGGGTTCAGGTCACTGCCGCTGCGGGCGAAATGGGTGCTGCGGTCAGGACCGTTTGCACCCGGCTGGGAAATGGGCTTAAGGAAAGCAACCCGGCTTCCGAGCCGGTCAAGCGCATGCAGCAGGCCGACGCTGACCGAAGTGAGGCCAACGCCGGGCCCGGTGGGCGCCAGATAGTAGACATGAGTGCGTGCCATACAGTACACGAAGCATAACCGAGGCCGGCCGGAGTTAGGATGTCAGTTCATGGACGGGAAACCGGGTTGGCAGAGAATGCTGTGGATACTCGCACTGGCTCAGCTGCTGTCGTCAGTCGGTTTCAGCATGATCTTCCCGTTCCTGCCCAATTACGTTGAATCACTCGGCGCCGTCAGTGGCATAAGCATCGCTTTCTGGACAGGGGCCGTTTTCAGCGCCCAGGCAATAACCATGTCAATCGCCTCGCCGCTGTGGGGTGCTGTCGCCGACCGCTTCGGCCGCAAGCCCATGCTGGTGCGGGCCCTGCTGGGCGGCGCCCTGGTTGTGACCCTGATGGGCTTCGTAACCAACGCCGAACAGCTGGTGCTGCTTCGTGCGATTCAGGGCATCGTCTCCGGCACAGTCAGCGCGGGCAACGCCCTGGTTGCCTCACTGGCACCGCGCAACCGCATGGGTTACGCCATGAGCGTGCTGCAGACGGCCAGCTGGGGCGGCATCGCCCTGGGACCCGTTATCGGCGGGATCCTGGCCGACCAGTACGGCTACGCGTCCTCATTCGTGATCACCGGCATACTGCTGTTCATCGGTGGCGTGCTGGTCATCATCGGAGTGAAGGAAGAGTTCACGCCCGTGGCCAAATCTGCCCGGCAGTCGATTCTGGGCGGCTGGCGCAAACTGCTCGCCAAGACCGGCATGGGCACCACTTTCGTGGCCCGCTTCACCTCAAGCCTGGGCCGCGGACTGCTCGTTCCGATTCTGCCCCTGTTCATTCCGCTGATCATGGCCAGCAGCACCGGCGTGAGCACCTTCACGGGCCTGGTCATCGGCGTCTCGAGTGCCACGGGAACCGTGTCTTCGCTCCTGCTGGGCGGACTTGGTGACCGGATGGGCCACAAGCGGATCCTGCTAATTGCCGGCGTGCTCTCGGCCGTCAGTTACCTGGCGATGGCATTCGTGACCGAAAGCTGGCAGCTGCTGCTGCTCAACGCCCTCTCAGGCTTCGCCACCGGCGGGCTCATGCCCGCACTCAGCGCGCTGATAGCCTCATATGCCGAAGAGGATGAGATCGGCTCGGCCTTCGGCCTGGACAATTCTGTGATGTCGGCAGCCCGCGCCGCTGCACCGCTCGTGGCAGTTGGCGTCGCCTCACTGTTCAGCTATGAAGCGGTGTTCGTGATCGGTGCAGTAATCTTCCTGGTCACGGTGGTACTCGCCTGGCTGAAGCTGCCGGACGTGCGCGCAACCCGCGATGTTGTAGGCCGCTGACCAATCCAGTCCTGCCATTCGCTTAAGCTTGAGGTGTCACCAGGGGTGCCGGCAGCGTTGTTGCCGGCTGAGATCAGACCCTAGAACCTGAAGCCGTTAATACGGACGGAGGAAGCGTGAAGCAGTCAGCCCACCGAGGGGTCTCAACCGGTGACGGGAGGAGACCATGAAGAAATTCGTTTCAAGTCTTGCAAGTCTTGCAGCACTCAGCCTCAGCCTGGCGTTTGCCCAGGCTCCGGTACGGGTGCTGACCCATTCGTCGTTCGACCTGCCGGAGGGCCTGCTTGAGAGCTTCACTGAGCAGACCGGTTACCGGGTCGAGCTGCTGCCCGCCGGTGATGCCGGTGAGGTGGTCAACCGCGCCATCCTGACCAGCGGCCGGCCGCTGGCTGACGTGCTGTTCGGAGTCGACGGCAGTCTGCTGCAGCGCGCCGTCGATGCGGACGTGTTCGAGCCGTACGAATCGCCGCTGCTTGAAGCGGTGCCGGCTGAATACCTGCTCTCTGAGGACCATCTGGTCACGCCGGTCACTGTGGGCTACGTGGCCTTCAACCTGGATGTCGACTGGTTCAGGGAAGCCGGCCTGCCACTGCCGCAATCGCTCGCGGACCTGGTTCATCCGGACTACGCGGACCTGACTGTTGTGATGGATCCGGCCGCCAGCAGCCCGGGACTTGCCTTCATGCTGGCCACCATCCAGGAGTACGGCGAGGACGGCTGGCTTGA
>CAZPLV010000006.1:0-4223 GCA_964587295.1 uncultured bacterium | reverse complement strand
GTTGCCGGCGGTCAGTCGCAGTGGCTGCTGGAGTGGACCCGGGTGGTGCTGCAGGGCCGCTGAGCCGGAGTCATGCGCCATCCGGCTCACGCAGCCACATCCGGCTGAATGCATTGCTGGTGGCGAGCAGGTCCTCCATGGTTCCGCTCGCCACTATCCTTCCCGCCTCCATCACCAGTATCCGGTCAGCCCGTTCGAGCGCAGCCCGCCGGTGCGATATGACCAGGCAGGTCGCGTCACCACTGCCGTAAATTCCTTGCCACAGCCGAGCTTCGGTTTCCACATCGAGCGCACTGGACAGGTCATCAAACACGAGCAGTTCCGCGTCGCGCATGAACATGCGGGCAGCCGCGCTCCGCTGGACCTGCCCGCCCGACAGGCGCACGCCACGGCTGCCGACCTGCGTCTCAAGCCCATGGTCAAGTCGGTCGAGATCGCGCTCCAGCACCGCCAGTTCAACCGCCCGGTCGAGCGGAACCGATCCGCCCTGCCGGCCCAGCACCAGGTTCTCCCGCAGCGTGTCACTGAACAGCCTGGGAACCTGCGCGGTATAGGCCACCTGGGGAGGCACCAGGAACGATGCCGGATCGCTGACTTCCATCCCGTTCCAGCTGACCTTGCCCGAGTCTTTGGGCAGCAGCCCCAGCACGGCCCGGAGCAGTGTGGTCTTGCCTGCGCCGACCCTGCCGGTGATGACCGTCATGCTGCCGCGTTCCAGGCTGAAACTGACGTCAGTGACACCGGACATTCCATCCGGGAACCGGTAGCTTAGTCCTTTCACATCGAGGCGTTCAAGCGGGACGCGTGCCTGCTGCGAAAGCCGCAGTTCAGGCTCTTTACCCTCCAGCTCCAGTCCGTCGTTGCGGACCAGTTCCTGCTGCGGGGCATCAACAAGCAGTCGCCCAAGGCGCTCGAAGGCCACACCGGCCCGGCGATGCTCCACCAGCATGTTGCCGAACCAGGTCATGATCATCGTCAGATAAGGCAGATAAGCCATGAACAGCGCAAAGTCACCAACCGTGAATACGCCCTCGCTCATGCGTGTGGCGGCAATCAGCAACATGATGCCAGTGGCAATGCTGACCATGTTGTCCGAAACGCTGCGGAACGACTCCGTAAGGAGGCTGTCACGCAGGCCCGCGCGCCGCCGCCCCTCATTGAGGGACCGGAAGTGCTCCAGCGCGGACTCTTCCCTGCCGGCAATGCGGATGGCCTGGACGCTGCCCATCATCTCGCCTATGAAGTCCGTGACCCGACCGGTTGTCTCACGCAGTCGCCTGCGGGTGTTGCGGATCGGCACCTGCAGCAGGCGGGCAAACAGGACCGCAATCAGCATCGGCAGCAGCACCATCACCGTCATGTATGCGTCAATGCGGAGCATGACGACCAGCGAGATGACCGCGAACGAAACGAAACCGGACAGGTCAACGAAACTGTCCACGTAGCGGGCTATGTCCTCCACGTCATCCCGGAAACGGGTGACCGCCTCACTCGGTGAATCAGGCAGCCTCCTGGCCCGCGGTGCGCTCAGCAGCCAGGACAGAAGGTTGCGGCGCAGCAGCAGCTGCAGCTCGATCCAGTAAACACTGAAAGTCAGAAACGCCGCAGCCAGGTTCACCAGCCGCGCGAGGTTGACGACCAGAATCAGACCCAGAAAGAGCCAGGGGCTGACGGGACTCTGCGCTCCCTCGGCCAGCGCATCGAACATTCCCCGGTCCAGCACGCCATAAAGAACCGGGCTGGCATGGTTGAGCAGCCACAGGAACGACGTCAGCAGGAACAGCGGCGTACGGTAACGCAGCAACCAGCGCATCATGGTCAGGGTGCCGGGTTGCTTCACGGCTGTGGTCATGCCTCGCCTCCGTCACTGTGAGCAAGAAGTTCATCCAGGCTCACTCCGCCCGAAGCGGCCCGCAACAGCTGCGCGTAGCGGCTTTCCGGATCGGCAGCCAGCCTTGCACGTGCGCCATGCTCGGATATCCGGCCGTCTTCGAGCACCAGGATCGAATCGGCCCGTTCAACGGTGTCCAGCCGGTGGGCGATGATGATTGCCGTCCGGCCGTCCAGAAGACGCGCCACTGCCTGCTGCAGTTTCTGCTCCGTTTCAGGATCCAGCCGCGAAGACGGCTCATCCAGCACCACAATTCCGGGGTCCTTCAGGAACACCCGGCCAAGTGCCAGCAGTTGCGCCTCGCCTGAGCTGAGGTTGCTGCCACCCGCCCCGACGACCGTGTCCAGCCCCTGGGGCAGTCCTTTCAGCCAGTCCGCCAGGCCCAGCTCCTCCAGCAGTCCCAGCAGTTCAGCGTCCGGATGATCAGCCGAAAAGAAAGTCAGGTTGTCCCGGACCGTCGCCTGGAACAGCTGCACATCCTGGGTGACCAGTCCGATACCGCTGCGCAGCGACGCCTCATCAAGATCACGCAGGTCGGTACCGGCCAGGCTGATGCTGCCGGATGTCGGGTCATAAAAGCGGAACAGCAGCCGGCTCAGCGTCGTCTTGCCGCTGCCCGTCCGTCCGAGCAGACCCAGCACTTCGCCCGGTCTCAGCTCAAAACTCACTTCCTTCAGCGTCGTGCGGGCAGGCAGATCACCGGTCTGCGGGTAACGGAATGTCACATTGCCAAAGCGCAGTCCGAGTGCCCCTGCAGGCAAAGGCTGTGAACCACCAGCCGGCAGTTGTGATTCGATCTCCAGCAGTTCCTTCACTCGCCTCAGACCGGCACTGGCCTTCTGCAGGTCCTGCATGTGCTGCGTCACCAGCTCAATCTGTTCATTCAGCATTCCCAGGTACTGGAACACCACAAAAGCGGTCCCGATGCTGTGCTTGCCCTGCAGGACGAACAGAATCATCAGCCCCATGCCGACCGCCATTCCCAGAATGTAAGTACCGTAAGCACCAAGCCAGGAGTACATGCGCAGGCGCCACGCAAGAAGTGAGCTGTTGCGGAAGCGGCGCATCACCGGATTCAGTCGCCACAGCGCATGCTGCCCTGCACCATTCGCGCGGATGTCCTCAATACCGGCCAGCCGCTCCTCTATGAAACCGAACAGCTCTGCACTGCTCCTACGCTCAACACCGGTGGCGTCCTCAGCCCTTCGGCGCGTCTTCAGGATGACCGCAACCTCCAGCAGGCTGACAATACTCAGGCCCAGACCGATCCACGGATCGATGAACCAGAGCACAACCAGAACGCTGAGTACGATCAGCAGACCGCCGAACACCCGCACGGAAAACTGGCTGAAGAAATTGCCGAGCGCCGTCAGGTCACCGTCAATCCGTTCTATCAGCTCACCGGGAGTACGCGACTTGTGAAAATCAATGTCCAGGTTGAAGGCATGACGCGCCAGGTCAAAGCGCAGCGTGTTGGTCACCCGCCAGCCCAGGTCAGCACCCGTATAGGTGGCTGCGGCACCGAGCAACTGCCGGAACACGGCCGCAACCAGGAAAGTCACCGCAATACCGCGCAGAGCCGAACTCAGCGCACCGCCAAGCGCCTCGTCAATGAAATCGCCAAGCAGCAGGGGCACATACAGCTGCAGGCCCACGAAACACAGCAGCAGGACAGCCATCAGGCCGATACGGTGCAGCTGAGGGCGGAAGTAAGTTCTCAGGCGGCCGGGTTTCGGTCGGCCCAGGTGGGCGGAAGTTGTCATCTGGCTGAACTCCTGTGGGAGCAGCATGAAAGCCGGTAGCAAGTCCAGGCGCACACGGGTGCAGGCACCGGCATATGGTCCATGCAGGGAAAGTCGGTAATCAGGAACTGGGGCGACCCCAAAAGGATCCAGCCCGGCTGTCAGTTCAACGGATCAGCGAATTGTAGTGAGGCTCAGCACTTCATTACTCTCCCCGCCGGAGTTGAGGGCAATCCGGAAACGCGTGAGTCTATCCCACGATTGGCCGCACGTCAACGCACGCACCGCTGGACGAGGGTTCGTTTTGCCGCGATTACGCTCTTGACAGACGTTTCGTCGCGGCAATACAAACCCCCTCGCCACGGCTGCATCCGAGCGCGGATACCACCTGATGTTGCGCGTGCTCGGGGAATGCCGGGCGTTGTTGCCTACACTCGGGGCATGAAGATTGAGATCTGGTCCGACATTGCCTGCCCGTTCTGCTACATCGGCAGGCGCAACCTCGAACTGGCCATGGAGCAACTTCCCTTCAGCAACGAGCTGAAGATTGAGTGGCGCAGCTTTCAGCTCGACCCCGGCGCCGACGTCGA
>CAZPLV010000005.1:13306-30657 GCA_964587295.1 uncultured bacterium | reverse complement strand
CAGTGCCTGAGCAACGAGCTCAGCTTTATGGGCAGCTGCATCGTCATTCACGGCCTGGCCGGCCGCATCGACGAGGCACTCGCGGTCGGCATGGAGGTGGTTGACCGTGCCGCGGACAGTACGGATCCGCTCATCCGCCAGACTGCCATTCTGGCAAAGCTGAACATGGCTATGTTCCGCTTCGAGCAGACGGGAGACGTGCGCAGCCAGCTTGCAGCCTATGAGGAAGTCAAGGCCGATCCGCATCTGGATCCGTCACGGCGGCCGAACCTGAACCTGAATCTGGCAGTGGCTTCCCTGTACATCAACCGGCCCGACCGGGCGCTGGAGCTGGTCCGCGAGAACGAAGACTCGGCTGAACCGTACAGCCGCCTCTGGGGCGACCTGCTGACTGCCTATATCGCCGATGATGTCCAGGCATTTCCACAGCTTCTGCAGCGCAGCAGAAACTGGGCCGTGCAGTCAATCAGCGAACGGGTGGCGGCACTGTGGCTGAGGGTTTGCCGCAAATCCGGCGACCTGCACACGCCCCAGCGCATCGCAGCGCTCCTGCCGGATGCGCCGTTCGTCAATCTCGAGAGGTCTCTTCACCACTGGGCCCGTGCCGAGCAGACTGAAGCGCTCCGCCTCCTGGAGAAAGCCCGCGACGGCCACGCTGACCGGGAATTCGCCTGGCACTGGCACGCGGCAGCATATCTGATCAGGGGCGACGAGGCCGAGCTCGACACTCTGGTCAGCCTCGCCACCGATCCGGCTTCGCTGATGCGCTATACGCTGATTCCGCTCGGGCAGCTGCCGAGAAACCGGCCGGAACTCGCGGCACAGTACCCACTGACTGAAGTCCTTGAGTCCGGATGGACTGAAGCCATCACCGCACGCCTGGCGGAGCTCCCGGCGCTGAAGCTCAGGCTGCTGGGCGGCTTCAGCGTTCACGTACTCGGTGAACCGGTGCAACTGCCTGCCAGACAGCAGCAACTGCTGGCCCTGATCGCGCTCGGTTACAGCCGTGAACGGATTGCCGAGCAGCTGTGGCCCGAGTCGGACTGGGAACGTACCGCCAATAACCTCAGTGTGCAGCTTCACTCGCTGCGTCGTGCGCTGGAGCCGTGGGGCGTTCCCACCTACCTGCTGGACGGAACCCTGGTCCGCACGGAACTGGACGTTACGGAACTCAGGAATGCGCTGGCCAGGGGTGACACTGTTTCAGCCCTTAAGCTTTACAGGGGTGAACTGCTGCCCGAACTGGACGTGCCGGTGATAGTTGCCGAGCGCGACGCCCTGGCCGAGGAACTACTGGCTCTGTTCATCAGCCATGCAGAGGAAGCCGAGCCCGCGTTGGCTCTTCCTCTGCTGGAACGTCTGCTGCAGCTCGACCCGCTGCATGAACGGGCAATGCATCTGCTTGTGGAGAAGCTGCTGGGCGTCGGCCGCCGTAACGCGGCCCGTCAGCGTTTCGAACAGTTCAGGCAGCAGCTGCAGCGGGAAACCGGGCTCGAGCCACGCGCGGAGCTGCAGGCCCTGCTGTCAGACTGAACGGCAAATGCCGGCTGGAGCCGATTTCCGCCGCCTGAGATGCGCTAGCCTGAGGCAATGAACACTCAGGAGGTCCAGGCATGATCATCGAGAGCAACCACGAGCGCATCCAGGTTGAGGTAATCGCCACGGGTCTGCACCACCCCTGGGCAATAGCCCTGCTTGACGATGGCCGCTTTCTGGTGACGGAACGGGACCACGGCCGGCTTCGCCTGGGCCAGCCTGACGGCAGGCTGTCGGAACCACTGGCCGGAGTGCAGCCCGTATTCCGCTTTCACGGTCAGGTCGGCAGCCAGGCCGGGCTCTTTGACGTGAAACTGGATCCGCGGTTTGCAACCAACCGCTGCGTGTACCTCAGCTATTCGAAGCCCACGGACGCCGGTGCCGCCGTGGCGATTGACCGGGCAATTCTGGTTGATACGGAGAAACCTTACCTGGACGAGATCAGCACGATTTTCGAGCTGAAGAAGGCTGACCAGGATTCAAGCAGTCTGCACTTCGGCGGCCGGATGGCCTTTCATCCCGGAGACGACACGCTCTTCATCACCATCGGGGACCGGCGCAACATGAACCGCTCGCAGGACCTGGCTGACCAGGCAGGCAAGATCCTGCGGCTCCAGCGTGACGGCAGCGTGCCGGAGGACAACCCGTATCTGGGCGACTCCGGGGCTGATTCGTACGTCTGGTCGTACGGGCACCGCAACTCGCAGGGCATCGCGTTCAATCCGGACAGCCATGAGCTGTGGGAAAACGAGCACGGACCGCAGGGCGGCGACGAACTCAACCGGATCGAGGCAGGCGGCAACTACGGCTGGCCGCTCGCCTGCGCCGGCGTTGACTACTCGGGTGCCCGGGTCGGCGATGGTCCGTACGTCGAAGGCACCATCCCGGCAGTGCATTACTTCGAGGAAACCGTCGCTCCGTCGGGCCTGGCGTTCGTGACAGGTGAGCAGTTTACCGGCTGGCGCGGCGACCTGCTCACCGGTGGCCTCATGACAGAAGGCATTGTGCGGCAACGCATCGCTAACAGCAAAGTCATCGAGCATGAACACATTGAAATCGGCCAGCGCATCCGTGATGTGCAGCTGGCCGATGACGGTTCAATCTGGCTGCTGACCGATGAGAAAGACGGTCAGGTGCTCAGGCTCTCGCGGGCGGGTTAACCGACCGGCGAGCTCTTGTAGGCGTCCGACTCTAGGAAGCTGACCAGCAGATTGACGGCAGCTTCAAGGTCGGACTTGCTGACCATTTCCGTGACAGTGTGCACGTAACGCGACGGGGTGGAAAGGGTGACGCTGGCAACTCCGCCACGGCTGCGCTGGATGGCACCGGCATCGGTACCGCCGCGCGGCAGGACCTCGAACTGATGGGCAATGTCGTGTTCCTGCGCAAGGTCAGCCATCGCGTCGACGAGCCAGCCGTTGCTTATGGCGCTGGAGTCGCTGATCTTGATGCCGACACCGCCACCGAGCCTGGTGACCGACAGATGCTCGGGCGTGCCGGGCGTGTCCACGGCCAGGGTGGTGTCAAGGGCAATGCCGATATCGGGTTCCTGACTGAAGGAACTGGAGACAGCACCACGGAGACCGACTTCCTCCTGGGTGCTGAACACCGCCGCGAGGCTCACCCTGGGGTTCTTCAACCTGCGAAGGGCCTCGATCAGAATCCAGCAGCCACTGCGGTCGTCCAGGGCCTTGCCGGTCACGACCTCACCGAGGTCCTGGTACGGCTGGAGCAGCGTGATCATATCGCCGATCCGGTAATCGGCTTTGACGGTGGCCGCGTCGATTCCGAGGTCGACGACGAACTCGTCAATTTCCGGTACCTTCTTGCGGTCCTCAGGTGAGGCAATGTGAATCGGCTTACCGCCGGGGTTGAGGATGCCAATGCGGCTGTTGCCGTCACGACCGTGTACGAGTACCTGGCGGGCGAACAGGTTGCGCGTGTCGAACCCACCGAAGTTCTGTACCCGTATGAAACCCTTGTCGTCAATGTGCCTGACAATGAAGCCGATTTCATCCATGTGAGCGCTGACCATTACGGTGGGTGCGCCTTCAGGTCCGTCACGACGGACGATCAGGTTGCCCATTGCGTCCGTACTGGCACCTTCGGCCAGGTCAGCCAGTTCGGTTCTGATCAGTTCGCGTACCTGGTCCTCGCGGCCGGGGATGCCAGCAGCTTCGGACAGTTTCTTCAGAAGTTCATAGTCGAATGCCATTCCACGATTGTAGCACCGGCCGCAAACCATGGTTTTCCGGCCCGAACCGGGCAGATTCGACGCCGGCGCTTTCAGGCGTCAGCGAAGTGTCAGCTACGCCCGCCGGCGTTCCATAGTGTTAGTATTTCCAGTGCCCCGTCGGCTCTGCGCGGTGGCGACCCCCGAACCTGGTCAGGTCGGAAGAAGCAGCCATAAGGGGTGATCGTCAGGTGCCGCAGATTACCGATGGGGCACTTTTGTTTTTGGTGCGACATTCACCGGAGCTTCCCTGCTGACAGTGTTTGACGGTGGATTGACGGCCAGACTTTAGTATCTGCTCATGACAACTGAACCAATGCCCCGCAAGTCCGGTCGCGGCAACAAAGCCCTGGGCGGCTGTCTCATCGTAGTGGCCATCCTGCTCCTGATAATCGTTGCTGCAGGCTGGTGGTTTGTCGGCCGTCCGATTGCGGAGTTCTCAAGCTCCGTGCAGCAGATCGCCGAGATCCAGTCGATGGACCAGCAGCTCACGAACCGGGCCAGCTTCACCGCACCGGCAAACAACGAACTTGATGCCGGCCAGGTCGACCGTTACATGAATGTTCTGGGCGACATCCGTACGGAGATGCAGACTCACCTCACGGTGCTCGAGGAGCGCTATGAGCAGTTCGGCACGGAACAGCCGACGCTGATGGACATTCCCCGCCTTGCCGGGGCGTACTCCGACTTCATCGGCCTGATCGCCCAGGCACGCCAGGCGCAGATCAATGCCCTCAACGCCCACAATTTCTCAGAGGAGGAGTACAGCTGGACCCGCCGTGAGGTCCTCCGTGCGGCAGGCATACAGGGTGCGGGTTACGACCTGAACACATACCTCGGGGCCCTGGGTGGTGCCGGCCACCTGGAGACCGGCCGTGACAGCACCCCGGCACCTGCCGGCAATATCGAACTGGTACGTGAGTACGGCAGTGAGCTTAACGAGCTGGGGGTTATCGCAATACTGGGACTCTAGGTTGGCCGCAGGCCGGAGAGTGGCAGATGTTGCCCGGGCAGACGAACAGTGCGGAAACACTCACCTGATCAGCTCTCCTACCTGGGCAAATGCCGCCTCTGAAGCGGCAAACATGCCGAGGGTATCTGCAGCGGGCCACGGACCTTCGCATAATGGCCGGACATTGCCGCCGGCTTCCTGCACCAGCAGCATTCCGGCGGCAATGTCCCAGGGGCTAAGCAGTGGCTGCCAGAACGCATCCAGGGCACCACGCGCCACCAGAGCCAGTTCCCGGGCCACGGAGCCGCCCTGCCGCACTGCTGCCGTACCGGTTATCAGCCTCAGGTAACGCTCGCGCTGCAGCTCATCGGAGCGGATGCCGACGGGATAGCCGACACCTACCATGCAGCGCCGGGCAGCGGTTTCTGTGGCCACCTGCAACCGGCGTCCGTTCAGCCAGGCTCCCCCGCCCTTGAAGGAGGTGTACAGCCCATCTGCCTCAATGTCATAGACAATGCCCACCACCGGCTCCGCACCGGCAACCAGAGCCAGTGATACGCAGTAGCCGGGGTAACCCTTGATGAAATTGCGGGTACCGTCCAGCGGATCAAGGACCCAGCTGTGCCCGGAATCAGCAGCTATGCGTGTACCTTCCTCCGCGAGCACCCCGAACTCCGGATAGGCGTGCCGCAGAAAGCTGACCATGCGCCGCTCGGCTTCCACGTCAACCCGGGTGACAAAATCCGTCGGATCTGACTTGCTGCGCACGCCAAGGTCCGCATCGAGCCATACCTTGCCGGCAGCTTCGGCGGCGATGTATCTGCCGGCGGCACGGACAGCCGGCACCACATCGGTCAGAATTCTGAAGTAATCCATCCGCTATGCCTTGAGGCCAGGCCGTGAACGGTAAATCTCAGTCACGTCCGCTATGCGGAGCACGTTCTCACGGATGTGCTGAATTTCGCCCTGATCGCGTACATCCACCCTGAAGTGAATGCGGGCGTTGCTCGAGTTGGGGACCGCTGCCGTGACCCGGGAAGCGGATTTGTTCATGCCTGAGAGCACGCTCAGCACATCGTGCAGAAGGCCCGGCCGGTCGACGGCAATGATCTCGAAGTCCACAGGGAATATCTCGCCTGACGGAGTGTCCCAGCTGACGTTCACGAAGCGCTCGGGCTGCGTGTTGCGCAGGTGGCGCAGGTTGGGGCAGTCGATACGGTGCACGCTGACACCGCGGCCGCGGGTGATGTAGCCGATCACGTCGTCGCCACGCACCGGACTGCAGCAGTGGGCAAGGTTCGCGGGCATGTCCAGGCCGTCAACGTAGACTCCGGAAATACTCGGTGCGCGTTCACCTTCCGGCTTGACGACAGGAATCGACGGCTTGGAGGCAGACTCCGGCGCCAGTATGTCCACCACCTGCTTCGGCTGGAGCCGTTTGGCGGCCAGCGCGACATACAGTTCATCGACCGTACTGTCAGAGCCGAGCAACTGATGCGCGGCGTCGTCAAGCCTTCCTTTGGCGGTGTGGCTGCTTATTGCAAGATGACGGCGGCGCAGCGCCCGCTCCAGCGTCTTGCGGCCGTTCTCCAGCTGACCCTGCTTCTCCTGCTGGCGGAAATAATGCCTGATTTTCTGACGGGCGCTGCGTGAGTGCGCCAGCGTCATCCAGTCAGCCGACGGCCCAAACTGGGAACTGCGGTTGGTCAGCACCTCAACCCGGTCACCGGTCCTGAGTTCATAGCCAAGCGGAACAATCTCACCGTTGACACGGGCGCCGATGCAGCGGTGCCCGATCTGGGTGTGGACCGCGTAGGCGAAGTCAATGGGCGTCGAGCCGCGCGGAAGGTTGTAGACATCACCGGCGGGGGAAAACACCAGCACACGTTCGCTCAGCATGTCCGACTTGACGGTGTCGATGAATGCCCCGGCAGTCTCACTGTCGTCATTCATGTCAAGCAGCTGCTGCATCCAGTCGAGCCGGCGCTTCACTTCCTCCGGGTTCTGCAGTCCCGCCTTGTAGGCCCAGTGGGCAGCAACACCGAACTCGGCAACACCGTGCATGCGGGAGGTGCGTATCTGAACCTCAATCGGCTGACCCTGCAGACCGATAACGGTCGTATGCAGTGACTGGTAGCCATTAGGCTTGGGTACGGCGATGTAGTCCTTGAACCGGCCGGGAATGGGGCTCCACAGGTTGTGGACGATTCCCAGTGCCCGGTAGCAGACTGCCTGCTCCATCAGGTCATCATCTGGATCGTCAGCCGAACGGATGATGACCCTGATTGCCATGAGGTCAAAGATCTGGTCCAGATTCTTGCCGTCCCGCACCATCTTGCGGTGAATGCTGTAAAG
The DNA here is from genome assembly GCA_964587295.1 of uncultured bacterium. Lineage (GTDB taxonomy): Bacteria > Deinococcota > Deinococci > Deinococcales > Trueperaceae > CALDPK01. The sequence goes on along the minus strand of CAZPLV010000005.1, from coordinate 23,581 downwards.
GTGCTTGGAGCGGCCACTGACCTCAAACTCGAGACCCTCCCGGGCAAGGCGTTCCTCGAGCAGCCTGAGTGAATCAGCGAGGAATGCTTCGCGTTCCACATGCCGGGCACGGACCTGCCGCTCCAGCATCCGGTAGCGTTCGGGTTCCAGGTAAAGGAACGACAGGTCCTCAAGTTCATTCTTGATGTGACTGATACCCAGCCGGTGTGCCAGCGGAGCGAAAATCTCGAGGGTCTCACGGCTGATGCGCTGCTGCTTGTCCGGCGGCATTGCGCCCAGCGTGCGCATGTTGTGCAGCCGGTCCGCGAGCTTGACCAGAATGATGCGGACGTCGCCGACCATCGCCAGCAGCATCTGACGCAGATTCTCTGACTGCTCATCCTCGTAAACCCGGACTGCCAGCTTGCTGATTTTCGTTTCGCCCTCGACGATGCGGCGCACGGCTTTGCCGAACTTCGCTTCGATTTCCTCGAAGGTAACGTCGGTGTCCTCGACAGTGTCATGCAGCAGACCGGCGATGAGCGCATCCGCGTCCAGGTTCATCTCGGCCAGCAGCGCAGTGACCGCAACGGGATGGATGATGTAGGGTTCGCCGGACCGGCGGCGCATGCCCTCATGGGCGTCCCGGGCAAGCACAAATGCTTCGGTCAGCCTGACCTGGTCGACCTCATTCAGGTAACTGGTCTTGGTTTGCAGGCTTGACAGCAGTCGGTCCATACAGAACTAAGAGCTTACCACGCCAGTAAGTGCGTTCCCGTCGAAGCTCAGGGCGCCTGACGCCTCTGCAGCATCACAACCCCTACAGCAGCCAGGGAGAGATTCGCGAGCCACATACCGAGCCATACGGGCAGCGACCCGGTCTGAGCCATGAGCTGTCCGACCGTCATGAGCAGATACCAGACAAGCGTAACGATGAGTGACAGGCCAAAGGCAAGTCCCCGGCTGCGGGCATAGCGCGTGGCCAGCGGCATTGCCAGCAGCAGCAGGGCAAGAGAGCCGAACGGTTCAGCCAATTTGCGCTGGAAAAGTATCTCCATGCGCCGGCGATCGGATTCACTCAGGTCCATGTTCAGGCTCTGCTCCCGCGCTCCGCTGATGCTGACGGGATCCTCGAAGCCACCTTGTGAATAGCGGGCAATAAGTTCATCCTGGGACTCGCTCGTACTGATGAGCAGGGTCGCCTCGGGATTCGATGGCCGGTTCTCTGCCCGCAGCAGCTGCGCGAACGCCTCGTCCGCATCCGCGAACTCGCGCTCCAGGCTGCCGAAGTCCACCACCGCGCTGCTGTATCCGCTCAGCCTCAGTCCACGCTCCTCGAACACGGCACTCTCGGCAAACAGGACCAGAAGCTGCTGGCCGTCCCACCTTTCGATGCGCACGTCATGGATGCGGTCCGTAGCCCGGTCAGTACGGGCGAAGTGCATCGTGAAATCATCGACAATCAATGCCTGCTCGGCCAGGCGGAACAGGCCACTTGAACCCGAGGTGAGCTGCCAGTACTGCGTCGCCACCTGCCCGTGCGTGCGGGGCAGCACGTATTCGTTGATGCCCAGGCTGACCAGTGTGCAGGCCACGCCAAGCACCACATACACCGAGGCAACCCTGCGCAGCGGCACGCCACCCGCCTGCATGGCCACCAGTTCACGGTCGGCGGCAAGCCTTCCGTAGCTGATCAGTACGCCGAGCACCAGGGCAAGCGGCAGCGTCTGCACCAGGGCGGTGGGAATCTGCAGCGCCAGCCAGCCGAGTACCGGCACGACCGGGGCGCCGATGATCCACTGCAGCCGGGGCAGCGTCACGTTCACGACGCCCAGAACGCTGTAAAGCAGCGTGCCGAATATCACCGCACCCATGCTTTCGAGAATCAGGTATCTGTCTAGTCTCTTGCCCATTACTTACGCGACCGCCAAGTCGCGGCCCACGACTATAACCCGCACGCTAGCGGATGAACTCGGCGTTGAGAGTGGTGACAAACTCACTCCCGTGCACCCGGTAGCCGAACTCAAACAGCCCGCAGCAGCTGTCCCACTCAATAATCAGACCATGACCTGCCAGCATTGACTGCTGCGAGTCGACCAGTAGCGGCGCGACGTCCACTGCAAGGAACGGCACCAGTTTCACGGTGTCGATCACGAACGGATACGCGGCTGACAGCTCCAGGGTCTCCAGCCCATCGAGCCGTCCGGCAAAGTGGTAGCGGGCACGCAGGCCGAGCTCGATGTCACCATGCTCGGCATTGAGTCGACCCTCAACAAAGGCCAGTCTGTCTGATTCGGCTCTCGGATCGGCCAGTCCGGCAAACTGCAGTCGCAGTTCCGGCCGCAGTGCCCAGCTGTCCTCCCCTGCCTGCCAGTTCAGACCGGCAATGAAAAGCAGATCCTCGGTTCCGCGGTGTTCGCCGCCCGCAAACCTCAGCCAGTTGTAATCAAAGCGCAGACTGGCATTGAACAGGAGGTCCTCAGCGACCTCGAGCTCCGCGACACGGGCAGTGAATACGGTCCGGTTTATCGGCGTCAGACGGTCGAGAGTGGCCGTGAAGGGCGAACCCTGGTCCGTGACCCGCAGGTCGTGGCTCAGCGCGAGTGCAACCGGTCCGAACGAGCGGTTCCAGCCGGGGCGCAGCCGCAGACCGAACTGCTGTCTCGCTTCGCTGTAGTAGCTCAGCTCAAAGTCGGTGCGCAGGCTGAACACTCCGGCCGGATGCTGCGGCAGGCGCCAGTCAGCAAAGACCGCCGAGCGTAAGCGTGGTGACATGACGTTCGTGCCGGACCGGATCTGGCTGCTGGCAGCCAGGGTGACGCTGCCGCCCCAGGAAACACGTGCTCCGCCGTCCAGATTCTGCACCGGAAAGGTCGTGGCCAGCGTCAGATAGCCCTCATGCAGATATGACTGCTGCGGATAGTGCCTGTGATTCGTGCCAACCGTCAGCTGCAGCTGATCGTTCAGCCGGTGCCGGACGCTGAATTCGGCAATCGGCCCTCCGCCACGGGTGATACCCGTCAGCAGCCGGGCGTCGTCTGTCTCGGCCAGGAACTGGAAGAATCCGCTGAGCGGATGCTCAGAGTCCAATCCGGTAAGGCCGAACTCAAACGTCACCTGCTCGTGCACACTGAACGGCGGTACCACCAGGGCGAGCCCCCGTCCACGCGGACTCTGGCTGCCCGAAGCCGGATCCCACTCAACCATCAGGGGCGGACTGAGCGCACTCAGGCTGTCGTTGCTCAGCACAAACATTTCATCGAGTACGATGCTGAGCCAGCCGAACTGAAGTTCACCGTGATAGAGGGTGACTTCCCCGTCGCCATCTTTCAGGCTGATCAGCGCTTCCTTGCCCTGAAGCCGGTACAGCGGATCGCCCGGGCATTTGCAGGTTGTGACGAACGCGTGCTGCAGTGTGACTGCATCATTCTCGAACCTGGCGCGCTGCCCCGTCACCCTGAAACCGGGGCCATCGGCCCGCAGATCGTGACCGTCAATGACACCGGAATCCAGATTGAAAGTCACTGCCGAGACTATGCCGGTCATGCCGGCCCCTTCGAAAGTGCCACCTTCAATCACGAACTCGTGTCCGTCAGAGGTCAGCCGTTCAGCCGTCATGTACCAGCCCGGCAACTGCAGTGTCGCCTGCCGCGCCTCAACGCTGATTGGCCGTCCCGGCTGGAGGCCGGTGAGGTCGATGCTCTGGGCATTGACGGTCCAGCTGTCCGCCGCGCCCTCGAGACAGACACCGTTGCGGAATTCCGCGGTATTGCGGCCACCGTCCAGCGTGAAATCCCGGAAGTAGGCTGTTCCGAAATCCTGGACAGTGAGGACTATCGGATCGCCCTCAACCACACATGTGGCCCCGGCCAGCTGCAGCATCATGAGCAGCAGCAGCGCCAGGCCTTTCCTCACTGCAGCCAGCTCCCGAACAGTGCCAGCGTCTCAGGCCGGGGCGTACTGCTCACCTCAAAGAAAAACTCCTCGCCTTCAGCCGGTTCCTCAGCCGGTCGGCGCAGTTCCAGCAGACTGTCGGAACTGCTGGCGCTCAGCTGCACGAAGCCGTCGTCAAACGAATAGGGCCCGATCAGAAGCACGGTACCGCTGCCGGTGTGGTAAAGCACCCGCCTGGCCGTGAATACCGGGTCGGTTGCAGTGACGCTGCCTGCCACATCAACCACGCCGGCATCGGCGTGATACGTCAGTTCTTCGCCACTGACATGCAGGTTGCGGCTGCTCAGCTGCAGATTGCCGCTGGCGCTGAGACGGCCGGCTTCAACGTCAACGAACACTTCCGCCCCGGTCACCGTTCCGAAAGGGCCCTGAACGGTTGCGTCCCTGGTGTCGATGAATTCGTCGACCTGATAGCGGATCCATGGTGCACTCAGGACGATGCTGCTGTCCCGGTCCCGGACCTCACCGCCACCTGTGAGCGTGGTGATGCCGGTGGCAATGTCAAACTCCTCATCCCCGGCCGCGCTGATCGTCAGGCTGGCAAACGAGCCACCGCCCTGCGCCAGGACCATTCCGAGTCCCAGTGCCAGCAGAATGGTGAAGCGTTTCATGTCACGCCCCTCCGCCGTCAGGTCCCAGCCTGAGCACGAAGGTACTGTCAAACGGCCTTGTGCTCAGCAGTTCCTGGACTTCCGCGAGTGTGCTGCCGAGTACCCGGTCAACGGAGTCATCAAGTGAGACGTACTCCTGGCGGTACAGCCACGAACTGCCAAGTGACATGAGCCTCACGAACGGCGTTTCGGCACCGAGTGTCAGCGAGGTGGCCACCTTGTTGCGCGCAGCCTGCCATTCGTCCTCAGTGGGCAGAGCATCCTGGATGCCCCGCAGCTCCTCAAGCAGAATGCTCTCGACCTGTTCGGCCTTCTCCGCTTCTGTGGAAACGTAACCGATGAAGTTGCCGGCACGGTCACTGCCGTCAAACTGCAGCATTGCGCTGTCCACCAGTCCCCTGTCGATCAGCGACCAGTACAGGCGGCTGCCGCTGCCGTCGGCCAGCACGTTGGCAAGCAGCCCGGCTGCGTAGCGCAACGGATGCTGCGCGCTCACGCCAGGGGCGTACAGGGCCAGGTGCACCCGCTGGAGCTTGCCGTCGGCTACCGCCGCGGAACCTTTGTGCGGGCTGAATGCCGGGTAGGTCCTGAGCGTCTCAGCCGGCTGCCAGTCCGCGGTCAGCGCACGCGCCTGTTCCACGAGACCTTCCCAGTCGAGGTTGCCGGCGGCGGCCAGCACGAGGTTGTTCGGTGCGTAGCGGCTCTGGAAGTAGCCAAGCATGGCGTCACGGGTAAGGGCCTTGATGCTGTCCACCGTACCCAGCACGGAATTGCCCAGGGGATGCCCGGCATAAAAGCGCGGACCCGCCAGATCGAAGGCCCGGTGCAGCGGACTGTCCTCGTACATGGCTATTTCTTCCAGAATCACGTTCTTCTCTATGTCGAAGTCAGCCTGACGCAGGGAGGGCCGCATCATGTCACTCAGCAGGTCAACAAGTTGCCGTTGTGATTCCGGCAGCACCGCACCGTAATAGACGGTGCGTTCCTCGCTGGTATAGGCGTTGTAACTCGCACCGAGTTCATCAAACTCACGGTTGATGTCCTCGGCGCTGCGCCGCTCAGTGCCCTTGAACATCATGTGCTCCAGGAAATGCGAGACACCGGCTGTTTCCGGCTGTTCGTCCCGGGAGCCGGCGTTGACGAAATAGCCGGCGGCGAAACTGCTGGCCTGCGGATTGCTTTCAGCGATTATGGTCAGGCCGTTCTCAAGCGTGGTTGTAAGAAATTCGGGTGCGCTCACGATGCCTCAGCCTTTCCATCAGGTCCCAGCGTAACTATGGTCGGCTCCGGCAGGGAACTGCGGGAAAGCCAGTCATTCAGTTCCTCAAGTGTCAGCGCGCGGGTTTCCGCCGCAATCTCGTCGAGCGTTCTGGTTCTGCCGCGCAGCCAGAACTCTGAGGCGAGTCCGGATGCCCGTGAACCGCTGGCTTCACCCTGCAGAATAAGACGTGTCAAACGGCCCTGGCGGGCGCGTTCCAGCTCGTCAGCACTGACGCCATCGGACAGCCGCCGGAACTCGGCCAGCATGACTTCCAGTGTTTCGTCTGCTTTTTCCGGTGTGGTACCGGCATAGCCAACCACATAACCCGCGTCTTTCACGGCCCGCGCAGCCGCGCCAACGCTGTAGACGAGGCCGCGCTTCTCGCGCACTTCGCTGAACAGCCGGGCGCCCATGCCACCGGAGAGCACGCCGATGGCCAGCGCCTGCTTGAGCCAGTCGGGATGCTGGGGCGGAAGTGAACTGAAGCTCAGGCCTATCTGGACCTGTGAAGTATCGGCGGTGACATGCTGACGGCTCGGTGCAGCCAGCTCGGGGGCCGGCAGGTCGACAGCCGGTCCGTTCCAGCCGCCGAGCTGATCCGTCACCAGCGCCTTGAGTTCCGGCCAGCTGATGCCGCCGGCGACAGCAAGGACTGCACCTTCCGGGCCAGCGCGATTCGCCCTGTCCGCACGTACGGACTCTGCAGTCAGAGCTTTCAGGCCTGCGGCTGTGCCGTAGGGACTGCGGCCGTGTCCGCTCGTGAATGTGGCGGCGCTCAGTGCTTCAGCCAGGCGTGAGCTCGGCTGGTCAGCGAGTGACTTCAGGTCCTGCACAGCCAGCTCGCGCGAACTTTCAAATTCGTCGTCCTTAAGGCGGGGTTCCTTCACCTGCAGCGCCAGCAGTCTGAGTGCCTCGGGCAGGGTGTCGACCAGCATCGAGGCGCTGAGGCTGCTGGTCTCGCGGTCCGAGCTGCCGCCGCGCCTGACCCCAAGTGCGTCAAGGGCGGAGCTGAACTCCCGCGAGTCAAGGTCACCTGCTCCGCGGTTGGACCACTCGCTGGCTACCGTGGCGCTGCCTTCCTGGCCGGCCGGGTCCGTGGCGGATCCCGCCGGCCAGAGCAGTCCCAGGCTCAGGCTTCGCAGCCATGGCATGCTCTGAAACAGCAGCGTCAGACCGTTGTCGAGACGCGCCGTATGAATGTCTGTCTGAGTATTTTGAGGCATCAGCGGATTATAACTGCGCATACTGTGAGCCTTCTGCTCTGGCTCACGTTTGCCTTAATCAGCCGTTCAGCTGCTGTGTCAGCTCCCTGAGCGCCGCTTCCGGATCACCACTGCCAGCCAGGCTCGTTCCGATGAGCACAGCGTCAGAAAATTCCTGCACCTGGCTCAGTTCGGCGGCGCTCCGGTAGCCGGATTCCGCAACAAGCAGACCCTTATAGCCCTCGGCACGCGCTGCTGCGGCAAGTGTCGGCGCCGTGTCCAGGTTGATGTTCAGCGTGGTGAGATCGCGGTTGTTGATGCCGATGATACTTGATCCCGCCTCGAGTGCCAGGTCGAGCTCCGGCCGCGTGTGCACCTCGACCAGCGCGTCAAGGCCAAGTTCAGCGGCCAGCTGCAGGTAGCTGCCTGTCAGTTCACCCAATACGGCAACGATGAGCAGCACCGCACTGGCGCCGTTCCTGGCGGCTTCACTGAGCTGTCGGGGATGCACGGTGAAGTCTTTGCGCAACAGTGGCACGGATGTTCCGGCGCGGACGGCAGACAGATGGTCCAGATGGCCGCCGAAATGCCGCTCTTCGGTAAGCACGCTGATGGCTCTGGCACCAGCTGCCTCGTAAGAACGCGCGGTGGCCAGCGGGTCAAGATCCCTGATTGCCCCTTCTGACGGACTGGACCGTTTCACTTCGGCTATGACGCTCAGGCCCGGTGCCGCCAGGGCCGCGGCAAAGGATGGCCCTTCGGCCCGGACAGGTTCGGATTCCGCACTCAGGTAGTCCTCATACCGCTCAAGCGAGATGCGGCCGAGTACGCCCGGAACCTCGAGCAACTGGCTCCGGGGAACCGGCCGGACGTCAGAAGACATGGAAGCCCTGCAGCTCGCCGCCTTCGCCCCAGCTGACATCAAGGTCAATCACTTCCGAATGGGCCGTGCCCATACGCATGCGGACCAGCAACAGTTCCAGATCATCACGGTTGCCCTCGGCAACGACCTCAACGCGTCCATCCGCGAGGTTCTCGGCATAGCCGTTCAGGCCCAGATCAAGGGCGCGACGCTGCACGTACTGGCGCATTCCGACTCCCTGAACCTGGCCCGACAGAAGGGCGGTGAACCTTGCTTTATCAGCCATGGCGATAATGCTAGCAGAGCCTGCTGCCCGCAAGGGTTTATCTCATTTGCGACGGTGTTAATCTCCGGTGGTAAGGGCGTTCAGCTGTGGAACGCCCCGCTGCGGAACCGCCGGATGCATCTGAGAACTGTACTTATCATCCTGTTTGTCGCGGGCCTGCTGGCCCTGCTGGCACTTTTGCCCAGAACCCCACTGGTGCTGGGCTGGCTATGGCAAAATGCCGAGCGGATCGCTGCCGAACAGGGCTTCCGGCTCAGTGCGGATCAGCTGACCGGCAATGCCTGGGGTGGCGTGAGTGTTGCGGGTCTTGAGCTGCATGGACCCGGCGTTGAGCTGAGCAGTCACAACACCAGAGTCGAGTACGGCCTGATCAGCCTGCTCAGTGGCCGCCTTTCCGTCGGCGTCGACATTACAGGCGTATCCGGACACGTGGACCCTGCCGCACTTGAATTCAGCTCCGATGCGGGTGCATCAGCATCCCTGCCGCTTGACCTTCACCGTGTGGATCTTCAGGATGTGGACATCTCCGTGGCTGGTTTCGACATCTACCTGCCTGACATCAGCATCGACGAACTGAACGTCAGCACAGTCGCCGACGGGAACCATGCCGTGAATCTGGCGCTGGGGACAGCGGATGGCCGGGCCGTCCTGTCGGGACACTGGCTGAGTGCGGAAAACCGGCTTGAACTGGACATAGATGAAGCGGACGTGCGGATTGCCCGGTACTGGTGGCCCGGAGCGGTGGCAGGCAATCTCAGTGGCGAGCTGCGCCTTGGTTCCCACGGTTTCGAGCTTGACGGATACATAGAAGATGGAGCCATTGATTACCTGGAACTGATGGTCACGGGTATCAACGGGCCCGTCACCATGCGCGACCTGATTGTCGCAGGCGAGCTGGCAGGCACCGGACTCGACGGACCGGTTCAGGCGAGCATCACCGTTGATATCCCACAGCTGAACTACATGGGTGTCCTGACCGGGAATCCCCGGCTGGAAGCGGCAGTCCCCTGGCTGGGCCGCACTCTTGCCACGGATCTGACCGGCATCCAGGCGGACGGACCAATGTCGCTGCGCACCGTGGTGACCGGCTGGTACGAGACACTGGTAACCGGCACCGCCTCAGGCAGCGGCAGCCTGGCGGGCCTGCCACTGGATTCACTGCTGGGCACGTTTGACTACAGCAGCGAACGGAATGTCAGCGTCGATGTGAATGCAGTTCTTGCCGGTGGCGATGTGAACGTGCAGATTCAGCCCGGCCTTGACCTGCCGCGCCAGCTGACGGTTACAGCTGCGGATGTGCAGCTCGCTGAAGGTGCAGACAGCGGACTTCAGCTCGACTTTGACCTGTTCATGAATCTGGATGACCGCCCCGGTTTCAGTGGCCAGGTCAGCAGCGGTGAGATGCAGGTCGATGGCCGGCTCGCCGGCATGGACCTGCAACTGCAGGCAATGAGCATCACCGCCGACCCGGAGTTCTGGGATATCTCGCTCAGCGGCAGTGTCCTTGGGCAGCCACGTCTGAGTGGAGCCCTCGAGCTTGATTTCAGCCAGGGACTGGGCAGCGGCGCAGTTGACCTCAGCGGGCTGGAAGTACCCGGCCTGCCCTGGCCGCTGACTGCGACAGTAACTGCCGACTCCGCCCCGCTGGAGTTTCCGCTGCCGGTGTCCATTGCGGCCGACAGCGGCCCGCTCGCGCTCACACCACTGGCCATGGCCATTGATCCGTCCGAGGGCTTCAGCCTCATTGCGGCGGACAACAGCGTGATCATTGAGGCTGCTGACGGCGGACTGCACGTTGGCCTGGACAGTCCCCCGCTCAGCGTCTCAGGACTCGGTTCCGGGGCTGAGCCCGTTGCGCTGAGCGGCAGTTTCATTTCGGATTCACAGGGCCAGAGCATCGACCTCGGCGTCAGCTTCCGGCAGCTGGTCCTGAACCTGTCGGAGCTCGACGGTGACGTTGTGGCAGGACAGCTCAGCGGCGCAAGCGATTCGCTCAACTACAGTTTTGACCTGTCAGACCTCACCTGGCAGGTCGACGGAAACGTGCCGGTAGCGGAACTGGCGAGCCTGCTGGACCTGCCGCTGGACGGTCAGCTGGCGGGGAGCCTGCAGGGCCGGGG